>CAZZLX010000600.1:0-2832 GCA_964655235.1 uncultured Rhizobium sp. | reverse complement strand
CCTCAGATCTGTCCGAGCGTCTTGATGCGCGCTTTCGGATGAACCTCGCTTTGCGACATCACGACGGTGGCCGGACGGAAACGCTCGATGATCGAGCGGACATAGGGCCTGACGCCCGGGCTGGTCAGCAGCACCGGGATCTCGCCCATCATGGCGTAACGCTCGAAGGTCGTCCTGACCGACTGCATGAATTCCTGAAGCTTCGAAGGCGCCATCGACAGCTGGCGATCCTCGCCCTGGCCGACCAGAGACTCGGCGAATGCCTGTTCCCAGTCGGGTGACAGGGTCACCAGCGGGATGTAGCCCTGATCGGCCGAGTACTGGTCGCTGAGCTGGCGCGACAGGCGCGTGCGCACATGCTCGGTGATGAAGCCGATGTTGCGCGACAGGCTTGAGCCTTCCGAGATCGCTTCCAGGATCGTCGGCAGGTCGCGGATCGACACGCGCTCGGCAAGCAGGTTCTGCAGCACGCGCTGCAGGCCCCCGACCGTGATCTGGGTGGGGACGACGTCGCCGACCAGCTTCTGATGGTGCGAGGCGCATTCGTCGAGGAGCTTCTGCGTCTCCGAGTAGGAGAGCAGGTCGGGCATGTTGTCCTTCACCACCTCGGTCAGGTGCGTGGTGATGACGGTCGGCGGGTCGACGACGGTGTAGCCCTTGAACATCGCCTCCTCGCGGGAGGCCGCGTTCACCCACATCGCCGGCAGGCCGAAGGTCGGCTCGCTCGTCTCCTCGCCCTGAAGGCCGATCTTGCCGCCGCGCGGATCCATGACCAGCAGCATGCCGGTGCGGAGATCGCCGCGGCCAGCCTCCACTTCCTTGACCCGGACCACGTAGGTGTTCGAAGGGAGCTGAAGGTTATCCTGGATGCGGACCGAGGGCATGATGAAGCCGACCTCGGACGCCAGCTGCCGGCGGAGCGCCTTGATCTGGTCGGTGAGCCTGCCGCCGTCGGTGTTGCGGATCAGCGGCAGGAGGCCGTATCCGAGCTCGAGGCGTATCAGATCGATGGCGAGCGCGGTCGAGATCGGCTCCTCGGCGACCGGCACGGGCTGCGCGGCGACTTCGGCGGCCTGCTGCTTCTCCTTTTCCATCGACTGGAAGCGCATGTAGGCGACGCCGCCGGCAACGCCCGCGATCAGCAGGAACGGCAGCATCGGAATGCCGGGAAGCAGGCTCATGGCGGCCATCACCGCGGCCGACATGCCGAGCGCCGTCGGATAGGCCGAGAGCTGGCCCAGCATCGCCTTGTCTTCCTTGTCGGCGGCACCCGCCTTGGTGACAAGGAGACCGGCGGCGGTCGAGATGATGAGCGCCGGCATCTGCGAGACGAGGCCGTCACCGACGGTGAGGACCGTGTAGTTGTTGAGCGCCTGGGTCAGTGACAGGCCATGCTGCAGCGGCCCGATGATCAGGCCGCCGATGATGTTGATGAAAGTGATCAGGACGCCGGCGACGGCGTCGCCGCGCACGAACTTCGAGGCGCCGTCCATGGCGCCGTAGAACTGGGATTCGTCCTCGAGCTCCTTGCGTCGCCGCTTCGCCTCCTTCTCGTCGACAAGGCCGGCGGACAGGTCGGCGTCGATCGCCATCTGCTTGCCGGGCATGCCGTCGAGGGCGAAGCGGGCCGCGACTTCGGCGATGCGGCCAGAGCCCTTGGTGATGACGATGAAGTTCACGATCACCAGGATCGTGAAGACGATGATGCCGATGACGAAGTTGCCGCCCATCATGAACTTGCCGAAGGCCTCGATGACCTTGCCGGCGGCGGCCGTGCCTTCGTGCCCGTGCTCGAGGATCAGGCGGGTGGACGCCAGGTTGAGCGACAGCCTGAGCATCGTCGAGACCAGGAGGATGGTCGGAAACGCGTTGATCTCGAGCGACTTCTGGATGAACAGCACGGTCATCAGGATGATGACCGACAGGGTGATGGAGATCGCGAGCGATACGTCCAGAAGCCATGTCGGCAGCGGGAACACCAGCACCGCCAGGATCGCGATGATCCCGAACGGCATGAGCAGGTCGCCGGTATTGCCGCTGAAGCCCATGCGGCGCAGCACACCGCCCAGGCTCGGGCCTGCTGCTGGCGCTGCTGTCTGCTGGGTGTCAGCCATAGTGGTCGGGGATGCTCGAGGCTAGCGCGTCAGCCGGTCGGCACCCGCTCGCCCTCGCCCGGCATCGGGATCGGCACGCCTTCCTGGCTGTACTGCTTCAGCTTGTTGCGCAGCGTGCGGATCGAGATGCCGAGGATGTTGGCGGCGTGCGTACGATTGCCGAGACAGTGCTGCAGGGTATCGATGATCAGGTCGCGCTCGACGTCGGCGACGGTGCGCCCGACCAGCGGCGCGCGATCTCCGGTAGCGGCGCGCCCGGCCTGGGCAGTCGCGGCCGGCGGAACCACCGCCGCGGACTCGGCCTTGGCGCCGGTCAACATGATGTTGTCGGACTCGATCGCGGCGCCGGATGCCAGCAGGACGGCGCGATGCATCGTGTTCTCGAGCTCGCGGACGTTGCCCTTCCAGTGGTGGCCCTTGAGGCGCTCGATCGCCGCCGGCGACAGCGGCTTCGCCGGCACGCCGTTGGCCTCCGCATACTTGCGGACGAAATGCTCGGCGAGCGGGACGATGTCGCCCGGCCGCTCGCGCAGCGCCGGCATGCGCAGGTTGAAAACGTTGAGTCGGAAGTAGAGGTCCTCGCGGAAGTCGCCCTTCTTGACCGAGTCTTCGAGGTCTCGGTTCGAGGTCGCGACCAGGCGGATGTTGACCTTCACCGGCTGATTGCCGCCGACGCGGTCGATCTCGCGCTCCTGGATCGCGCGCAGCAGCTTGGCCT
>CAZZLX010000599.1:0-2839 GCA_964655235.1 uncultured Rhizobium sp. | reverse complement strand
GAGCGCCTTCTCGATCTGGGTCATCAGCCGCGTGCCGTCGTCGGAGAGCAGAACGTTGCCGCCGACCGTGACGGTGCGGAGCTCGGTTCCCGGAAGCTGACCCAGCTTCGCCGACAACTGCTCGGCGGCGCGGCGCGTATCGGCGAGGCGGTTGCCGATCTTCTGGCTCGGACTCTCATCGACGACGAGTACCGCGACGTCGGGGCGCGCCTCGCGCCGTTCGGCGACCAGGGTCGGATTGGCGATCGCCGCCAGCAGCGCCACCGCCGCGCCGGCGCGCCACCAGGCGCCGCGCGCTCGCGCGAACAATCCGAGCCCGACGACCGCCAGCGTCACGACGCCGAGCGCCGCCAGCGCCCAGATCGGCAGCAACGGCGCCCAGGCGATGTGGAGCGCAGACGGCGTCACTGCCCGACCCTTTCGAGGATCGCAGGCACATGCACCTGGTCGGCCTTGTAGTTACCGGTCAGGGCGTACATCACGAGGTTCACGCCGAATCGGAACGCCATCTCGCGCTGGACCTCGCCCCCGGGCACGACCGCATAGAGCGCCCGCCCGCCGCTGTCGGACGCCCAGGCGCCAGCCCAGTCGTTCGAACCCAGGATCACCGAGGAGACTTCGTCCTCACCGCGCGCGCGGGTCGGCTCGACCCAGAGTTGGCCGCTGGCGAAGCGGCCGGGGAAGTCGTTCAGCAGGTAGAATGTCTTGGTCAGCACGTGCTCCGGCGGGGCCGGCACGAGCGCCGGGATCGAGAGGCCGCGCGCGATCTCCTTCAGCTTCTGCGCGCCGGGGCCGCCGCCAAACGGATCAATGACGACCTCGCCGGCATCCCGCGTGTCGAAGACGATGGTGCCGCCATTCTTGAGGTAGGCGTTGAGACGCTGCATCGCAGCCGCGCTCGGCATCGGCTGGGTCGAGGTCATCGGCCAGTAGATCAGCGGGAAGAAGGCGATCTCGTCGGCCTCGACGTCGATGCCGAGAGGCCCGTCCGGCTCGATCGCGGTCCGCTTGGACAGCACGAACGACAGGCCTTCGAGGCCGAGCCTGCTGGTCTCATCGGTTCGCGCATCGCCGGTGATCACGTAGGCGAGGCGGACGTTGAGCGTCGCTTCGAGCGCAAAGGCGTCGACCGCATTGGCCCGCGACGGCGCCGGGCGCGGCTGCGTCTGGGCCTCCGCCGAGATCGGCAGGAGCACCGCGAGCGCAACCATCGCGCTCTTGACCGCCATGCGGCCGGGCATCAGCCCGCGCAGCACGAGGCCGATAACGATGTCGATCAGCAGCAGCAGCAGCGCCGCCGCCAGCAGGAGCGGCTTCAGCACCGTTTCCTCGCCGATCGAATAGAAGGCCCGGGCGACACCCGCCGGCAGCTCGGCCATGGGCGCCGCATCGGCGACGAAGGGACCCAGGTTGAGAGCGCGCCGCGCGGCATCGGTGCCGTAGAAGCCAGGCGGGTTGCGCGAGCTGACGCGGGCATCACCGGTCAGCGCGACGGCTGACGGCGGCGGCGCGGTCATCCGGCCGAAACCGTCCAGCGTCTCGATCGGCGGCAGCGGCTGCGTCGACGTGCTGCCGGAAACGCCCTGGCTCAGCGCGACGACGCGTCGAAGCATGTCGACGAAGAAGCCGGACATCGGCAGGTTCGACCAGGTCGGGATCGCAGTCGTGTGCACCAGCACGATCCAGCCCTGGCCGCGACGCTCGCCGGTGACGATCGGCGTACCGTCGGCGAGCCTGGCCCAGGTGCGCTCGTTGAGCTCGAGGCCGGGCTGGGACAGCACCTGGCGCTGGACGGTTACCTCCTCGGGCACGCCGAGGCCGGCGAATGGGCTGGTCGAGTCGAACGCGGCCAGCGGCTGCGGGCGGCTCCACGAGAGCGCGCCGCCGAGCGCGCGGTCGCCGCGCCGCAGCTTGATCGGCACGAGGTCGTCCTCGGCATTGGCGAGCTTCGGCCCGGCGAAGCGCATCAGCACGCCGCCGGACTCGATCCACGGCACGATCTGCGCCTTCTCCGCGGGCGGCAGCGCGCCGGCATCCGGCATCAGGATCACCGCGAGCTCGCGCTTGAGCAGCTCGGGGATCGGACCGCGCCGGACCTCGGCGAAGGGCACCAGCGCCTTGTCGAGATAATGCAGCTCGTCGAGCAGAGGTTGGGACGCGTCGAACTGGGTCGGGCCGATCAGGCCGACCGGACGACGGCGCCAGCGCTCATCGAGAAGGACGACGCCGGTGGCAGATGCTTCGTTCTCGATCTCGAGCCGCTGGACCTGGTTGCGAAGCTCCGTCGGCAGCACGAACCTGACCTCGGTCTTGAGGCCGTCGGCGGCGAAGCGCGCCGGCTCGCGCGCGAGCAGCCTGCCGTCGCCGGCAACCGCCCGGACCGCACCTTCCGCCTCGCCGCCGGCGGCAGCCCGGCGCATCGTGACGACCAGGTCGCTGCTGAGGCTCTCGGGCGGCATCAAAGCGCGGGCGAGCTGCGGCGCGTTCGGCGCATGAGCGGTGAGCCGGCCGAGCCGCTGAAGGCGCTCGATCAGTGCGGTCTGGTTGGCACCGTGGTTGAGGCCGTCGGCAAGATAGGCGGTGGCGCCGGCGGACTGCAGTTGCAGCTTCTCCAGCGCCGCCAGAGCCGCGCCATGGTCGGGGCCCCAGGGGCGCGGTTCCATTGCCTGCACCAGCGCGCGGGCGTCGGTCGGCCGGAGGATGCCGCTCGACCGTCTCGCCTCGTCGTTGCCTTCCGAGGTGGTGAGCAGGACCACCGTACGGTTCTGCTGCTCGGCATCCTCGATCAGCCGCAGCAGCACCTTGCGCCGGTCCTCCCATTTCGGTGCCGCCGCCCAGG
>CAZZLX010000598.1:0-2846 GCA_964655235.1 uncultured Rhizobium sp. | reverse complement strand
GCGCATCAAGGCTAAGCTGCCCGACACCGCGATCGTGGGCCAGCTGTTCGGCAGATTGCAGGCGGTGCAGGAGGCCTTCGTGATCGCGATCCCGCCTCCGGCCGTGCCTGGCGTCGGCACGGGCGGCGGCTTCAAGATGCAGATCCAGGATCGCGGCGGCCACGGCACGCGCGCGCTGCTGGGGGCCGCCTACCAGATCATGGGAGCGGCGGCGCAGACGCCGGGCCTGTTCGGCGTCTTCACCACGTTCAGCGCCAACTCGCCGCAGTTCTTCCTCGAGATCGATCGCACCAAGGCGCAGATGCTGAACGTGCCGATCCCGGCGATCTTCGAGACCCTGCAGGTGAACCTGGGCTCGGCCTACGTCAACGACTTCAATGTCTTCGGCCGCGTTTACCAGGTGCGCGCGCAGGCCGACCAAGGCTTCCGCATGGAGCCTGACGACATCGTCTCGCTCAAGGTCAGGAGCGCCACGGGGGCGCTGGTGCCGCTGGGCACGCTGGTCACGGTCAGGCCGTCGAGCGGCCCGGACCTGGTCCAGCGCTACAACAGCTTCCCCTCGATGCCGATCCAGGGCAGCGGCGTTCCGGGCCTTTCCTCCTCGGTCGCGCTCGGCCTCATGGAGGGCATCGCCACGCGCGTGCTGCCGCCGGGCATGAGCTACGAATGGACCGAGCTGGCGCTGCAGGAAAAGCAGGCGGGCTCGGCGACGGTCATCGTCTTCGCGCTCGCCATCGTCTTCGTGTTCCTGGCGCTGGCGGCCCAGTACGAGAGCTGGGTGCTGCCGCTGGCGATCATGCTGATCGTGCCTCTGAGCGCGCTCGCAGGATTGGGCGGAATCATGCTGCGGGGCATGGACAACAACGTGCTCGTCCAGATCGGTCTCGTGGTGCTCGTCGGCCTCGCCGCCAAGAACGCGATCCTGATCGTCGAGTTCGCGCGCCAGGCCGAGCATGAGGGCAAGTCGGCGATCGAGGCGGTGATCGAGGCGGCGCGCTTGCGGCTTCGCCCCATCCTCATGACCGCGCTCGCCTTCATCCTCAGCGTCGTGCCGCTGGTAACCGCGACCGGTGCCGGCGCCGAGATGCGCCAGGCGCTGGGCACCGCGGTCTTCTTCGGCATGGCGGGCGTGACGCTGCTGGGCCTCTTCTTCACGCCGGTGTTCTATGTGGCGCTCCGCCGCTTCACCCGGAAGAAGCGGACGGCGACCCATCCCGTGGTGACCGAGTAGCGTGAGCGACCCGATCCTCAGGCCGGCACGTCAGGACGACGTGCCGGCGCTGATCCGGATCTGCCTCGACGCGCGGACATCGGCCGACATCCCGAACCTGCACACGGATGCGGAGAGCCGCTGGTTCTTCGGGAAACTGGTCGAGACCAAGAAGGTCATGGTCGCCGAACTGGCCGGCAAGCCGGTCGGCTTCGCCGTCGTCCATGACGGCTGGCTCGAGCACCTCTGGATCGATCCGCCGCATCATCGGCGGGGCATCGGATCCAAGCTCCTCGCCTGGGCTCGGGCCGAAGCACCCGGCGATCTTCGTTTCTACGTCTTCGCCCACAACGCGCGGGCGATCGCTTTCTACAAGGCGCAAGGCGCCGTGCAGATCGCCGCCACCGACGGCGACGGCAACGAAGAGAAGCTGCCGGACGTGACTCTCATGATCGCCCGCGCCTGACCGCTCGCGCTTGACCGGGGCCGGGAAGGGCGCTGCACTCTTCCCACGTCCGGAAAATCGGGAGGGGATCATGGCGAAGACCGGTCTGGCGATGAGCTGGGAGGAGTGGTCGAAGAAGGACGGGATCGCGATCGCCGATCTCGTGAAGAAGAAGAAGATCTCTGCCCGCGAGGTGGCCCGCCAGGTCGCCGCCGGCGTCGAGATGCTGAATCCCAGGCTCGAAGGCGTGCTCGAGGTCTTCGACGACGTCGTCAGGAACCCCGACACCGACAAGCCGGTGAAGGACGGCCGCCTCTACGGCGTGCCGATCTTCCTCAAGGATCTCGGCTCCGGCCTCAAGGGGCGCAAGCGTGAATCCGGATCGAAGTTCGACAAGGGCCAGGTCGCCAAGGCCACGGATCCGAACATTGAGAACTTCCTTTCCGCCGGCCTGGTGCCGATCGGTCGCTCGACCACGCCCGAATTCGGCATGACCTTCGATACGTCGACCAACTACCTCGGCCGGGTGATGGTCACGCGAAATCCGTGGAACCTGAAGTACACGCCGGGCGGCTCGTCCGGCGGCTCGGCCGCGATGGTGGCCGCGCGCGTGACGCCGATCAGCATGGCCTCGGACGGCGGCGGCTCGACCCGCATCCCGGCGTCGTTCTGCGGACTCGTCGGCCTGAAGGCGACGCGCGGCATGGTGCCGCGGCCGTTCAAGCAGAGCGAGTACATGGTCCGCATCTCGTGCGAGGGCGTGGTGACGCGCAGCGTCCGCGACACCGCGGCGGTCTACGACTACATCACCCGCGTGCCCAATGGCGGCAGCTTCATGAACGTGGCGCGCTACCAGGGCTCGTATCTGCAGGCGATCCGGAAGGACCCGCCGAAGCTGAAGATCGGGCTTTCGACCGGCGCCTGGGGCCGTCCGGGCAAGACCGATCCGCAGGTCGCTCAGCGCGTCCGCGATGTCGCCCGCCTGATGGAGAGCCTCGGCCACAAGGTCGAGGAGATCGACGACCGCAAGATCTGCGACTGGGAGCAGCTGTGGTCCAGCTACTACTGCCAGTGGATCGGCAGCCGTGCCCAGTTCCGCACCATGGCGGCAGACCGCGGCATCAACACGCCCGACTTGAAGGACTATCTCGGCCCGATGGTGCATCGCCATCTGGAGGCCGCCGACCGCTA
>CAZZLX010000597.1:0-2857 GCA_964655235.1 uncultured Rhizobium sp. | reverse complement strand
TCGAGGAACGCCTCGCCGGCATCGCGCGTGAAGGCGAAGTCGCGTGCCCAGTCCGCTTCCAGGTTGTCGAAGAAGATGCCGCCGACGCCGCGCGCCTCGCCTCGGTGGGGCAGGAAGAAGTAGCGGTCGCACCATTCCTTGAAGCGCGGGTAGTGGCCGGCATCGTGGCGGTCGCAGGCGGCCTTGCGCGCTGCGTGAAAGCGCTGCGTGTCAGCTTCGTCCGGGAACGTCGGCGTCATGTCGGCGCCGCCGCCGAACCAGCCCTTGGTGGTGACGATGTGGCGCGTGTTCATGTGCGCCGCCGGCACCAGGGGCGAGCGCATATGGGCGACCAGGGAGACCCCTGACGCCCAGAAGCGCGGATCCTCGGCGGCTCCGGGAATCGACTTGGCGAACTCCGGCTGGAACTCGCCATGCACGGTCGAGACGTTGACGCCGACCTTCTCGAAAACGCGGCCCTTCATGATCGCCATGACGCCGCCGCCGCCGCCCGGCCGTTCCCAGGCCTTGCGCTCGAAGCGCCCTGGCGGAAGTTGCGCCAACGGTCCTCCGTAGTCGTCCTCGATCGCCTCGAAGGCGGCGCAGAGCCGGTCGCGGAGCGCCTCGAACCAGGCCCGCGCCTCCGCTTTTCTTTCCTCGCTCACGCCGCCTCCGGGAAGCCTTTGGTCTGGCGCAAGGCCTCGCCCAGAACCAGGGCGGCCGCAAGGGCCACATTGAGAGACCGAAGCCCCGGCCGCAAGGGCACCCGCACCTCGGCGTCGCAGGCGCTCCGGACATCGGCCGGGACCCCGGCCGATTCTCGTCCCAGCAGCAGGGCGTCGTCTGGCCGGAAGCCGAAATCCACATGGGTAGGCTCGGCGCGGGTGGTCAGCAGCACGAGGCGGCCAGACTTCCGGTCGGCAAGGAAGCGCTCCCAGGAGGCATGCCGCGTGAGGTCGGCGGCGGCGAAATAATCCATGGCGGCCCGGCTGAGGCGTCTGTCATCGATCGGGAAGCCCGCCGGCTCGATCAGATCGACGGGGACGCCGAGGCAGGCGCCGAGCCTCAGCAAGGCGCCGACGTTCTGGGGGATGTCCGGCTGATAGAGGGCGAGACGCATGCTGCGACAAAAAACGCGGCGCCGCTTGTCTTTGCAAGCCCTTCAAAATGCTCTATACGCGCCGTCGCCCATCCCGGCTTTCGATCTTGCGTCATAGTGTCGCAAGCCGGGCTCCGGGCGCTCGGGGTAGGTTCTCGACCCGAGGTTAAGCACAAGATTTCGACCGCCTTTCCGGGGGTGTGAATGGCAGAGGCAGCGACGGCGACGAAGGGTCACGCCGAAGGCGAGACCCGACGCGATTTCATTTATCTGGCCGCCGCGGGCATGGGCGCCGTCGGCGCGGCGACGGTGGCGTGGCCGTTCATCTCCTACATGAACCCATCCGCCGACGTGCTGGCGCTGTCGACCACCGAGGTCGACCTGAAGCCCGTCCAGGAAGGCATGGCAATCACCGTCACTTGGCGCGGCAAGCCGGTCTTCGTCCGCCGCCGCACCAAGGCCGAGGTCGACGCCGCCGCCGCGGCCAAGCTCGACGAACTCCCGGATCCGCAGGCCGACTCCGCACGCGTGAAGAAGCCCGAGTGGCTGATCCTGGTCGGCGTCTGCACCCATCTCGGCTGCGTGCCGCTGGGCCAGAAGAGCGCCGATCCGCGCGGCGACTACGGCGGATGGTTCTGTCCCTGCCACGGCTCGCACTACGACACGTCGGGTCGGATCCGTAAGGGACCGGCGCCGAAGAACCTCGATGTGCCGCCGTACGCCTTCCTCGACGACACGACCATCCGCATCGGCTAGGACCTGAAGCCATGGCAGCCGCCTTCAAGAACCCGCTCGTGCGATGGATCGATCACCGCCTGCCGGTGGTCAGCTTCATGCAGCACGAGTTGCACGAGTACCCGACCCCGAAGAACCTCTCCTACTGGTGGAACTTCGGTTCGCTCGCCGGCATCGTGCTCGTAATCATGCTGGTGACGGGCATCTTCCTCGCGATGCACTACACGCCGCACACCGCCTTCGCCTTCGACTCCGTCGAACGCATCATGCGCGATGTGAACTATGGATGGCTCATCCGCTACATCCATATGAACGGCGCATCGTTCTTCTTCATCGTCGTCTACATCCACATCTTCCGCGGCCTCTACTACGGCTCCTACAAGGCGCCCCGCGAGCTGCTGTGGATGCTGGGCGTGGTGATCCTGCTCCTGATGATGGCGACCGCCTTCATGGGCTACGTGCTGCCCTGGGGCCAGATGAGCTTCTGGGGCGCCACCGTCATCACCAATCTCTTCTCTGCCATCCCCTTGGTCGGCGACTCGATCGTGACGCTGCTCTGGGGTGGTTTTTCGGTCGACAACCCGACACTGAACCGCTTCTTCTCGCTGCACTACCTGTTGCCGTTCCTGATCGTCGGCGTGGTTCTGCTGCATCTGGTGGCGCTGCACCGCTTCGGATCGAGCAACCCGCTCGGGATCGACGTGAAGGGGCCCCAGGACTCGATCCCGTTCCACCCGTACTACACGGCGAAGGACTCCTTCGGCCTCGGCGTCTTTCTCATCCTCTTCGCCGCGGTGGTGTTCTTCGCGCCGAACCTGTTCGGTGAGCCGGACAACTACATCCCGGCGAACCCGCTGGTGACGCCGCCGCACATCGTGCCGGAGTGGTACTTCCTGCCGTACTACGCGATCCTCCGGGCGATACCCGACAAGCTGCTCGGCGTCATCGCGATGTTCGGCTCGATCCTGGTGCTGTTCATCGTGCCCTGGCTGGACACCGCCCGGGTCCGCAGCGCCAAGTTCCGCCCGACCTACCGGAAGTTCT
>CAZZLX010000596.1:0-2858 GCA_964655235.1 uncultured Rhizobium sp. | reverse complement strand
CGAGAGCCGCTCGTATTCGCGGATCTCCGGGCAGACCGCGCTCGATATGCAGATCGTCGTGCCGGGAAGCAGCTTGGCCAAGATCTCGCGCGCCCGGCGCTCATGCTCGGCATGGGCGTAGGCATGGATGAAACCGATCGCGACCGCCTGGGCGCCGGATGAGCCGATCGCGTCGGCCGCCTGCTTCAGATCGTCCTTGTGCAGCGGTTCCAGCACCGCGCCCTTGGCGGAGATGCGCTCGCGCACCGGGAAGCGCAATGGCCGCGGCACCAAGGGCTCCGGCTTGTCCATGTAGAAGTCGTACTGCTCGAACCGCTTCTCGTAGCCCATCTCCAGGATGTCGCGGAGCCCGGCCGTGGTGACGAAGGCGGTCTTCGCTCCCTTGCGCTCGATCAAGGCGTTGGTCGCGAGCGTGGTGCCATGGATAAAGAGTTCGACGGCCGATGGAGCCAGCTTCGCCATCTGGAGCACGACGCCGATCCCCTCGATCACGCCCTCCTCGGGGGCGGCAGGGGTCGTCAGAACCTTGGTGGTGAGCCGGCCGGAGGGGGTTTCGAGCACCACATCGGTGAATGTGCCGCCGATGTCGACGGCGAGGCGGATGCGCACGTCCTCAGCCATGGGGTCCGGGAACCGTGAAGAAAGTGTCAGAAGACGGCATGAGCCGGATAAGGCCAAGAGAACAGGTTTTTTTCCTGCTTACAAGCAGCCGTTGGCGATGCACAATCGCTGTCGAAAGAGGTGCTGGATGGCCGGGGAAGCGGACGTCGTCATCGCGCAGAAGAAGCCCTGTTATTTCGAGCCGGTGCCCGGCCGGACCTATTACTGGTGCGCCTGCGGCCGCAGCCGGAAGCAGCCTTTCTGCGACGGCTCCCACAAGGGTACCGGCATCGAGCCGTTCGCCTACAGGGCGACCGCTGCCGAGGAGGTGCTGTTCTGTGCCTGCAAGCAGACCAAGACCCCGCCCTTCTGCGATGGCTCGCACAACAACCTCTCGGAAGTCTACGACCGTGACGATCCCGGCAGCCCGGCCAACCGCGCAATCCCGCAGATCTCGGCCGACGCCGACGGCAAGGCACGGCTGAACGGCGGCTGCGCGGTCTGCACGATCGAGCCCGAGACGCTCGAACATAAGGGCGTGCTCGGTCACCGGCGGATCATCGGCGCCGAGGACGGCGCGCTACACCAGTCCCTGTTCTATCTGGAATGCGCCCGAGGCGCTTCCCCGGTGATGGGCTTCGGCGACCGGCATGTGGTCCTCTTCGTCTCGGCCGGCATCGGCCGGATCGTGATCGCCGGCAGGCCGTTCCTGATCGACACCAATGCCGGCGCCTATGTCCGCCCCGGCGAGACCTTTCGCCTGGAGAACGACGGCGACGCGCCGTTCAACGTCTTCGCGGCGGCCTGCCCGCGCGCCCAGGCGATCGAGTGGCATGACGCGATGGCGGCGACCTTCGACGAGAAATTACCGAAGCGCGTGGTCGGGCTGGACCGCGACGCCCGCCACACCATGGGCGACCGCTTCTTCCAGATGCTGGTCGACAAAACCGTCGGCTCCGACGTCGCGACCCAGTTCATCGGCGACATCCCGCAGTCGAAGGCGAAGCCGCACCGGCATCTCTACGAGGAGTCGCTGATCGTCCTGACCGGCGCAGGCTGCATGTGGACCGAGGAGAAGAAGGCGCCGGTCAAGGCCGGCGACGTCATCTTCCTGCCGCGCAAGCAGCTGCACTCGCTCGAATGCACCGATCCCGGCGGCATGCTGGTGGTCGGCGTGATCTATCCCGGCGATAATCCGTCGATCAACTATTGAGAAAAGGGAGGAACAGATGAAGCAGGTTCAGGGCTTGGCATTGGTTGTGACTCTCCTGATGGGGAGCACGGCGGTCCATGCGGCGAACTTCAAATGGGGTGCCGACTCCGATCCCGGCACGATGGACCCGCATAGCCGCAACGTGACGCCGACGACCTCTTTCCTCTCCAACATCTACGAACCGCTTGTCCGCCGCAGCCGCGAAATGAAGATCGAGGGTGCGCTCGCGACCTCCTGGAGCAGCACCGGGCCGGAAACTTGGCGCTTCAATCTCCGCAAGGACGTCAAGTTCCACGACGGCTCGCCCTTCACCGCCGACGACGTGATCTTTACCGTCGCTCGCACCCGCGGGCCCGGCTCGGCGCTCGCCGGCGTACTCGCTTCGGTCGCCGACGTGAAGAAGGTCGACGATTACACCGTCGACTTCGTCACCAAGGGCCCGAACCCGATCCTGCCGTTCGAATTCCTCGGCTGGCTGCAGATGTCGAAGACCTGGGCCGACAAGAATAACGTCGTCCAAGCGACGAACCTGCAGAGCCAACAGGCCTCGTACGCCAGCACCAACGCCAACGGCACCGGCCCCTTCATCCTCAAGTCGCGGATCGCCGACTCGACCGCGGTGATGGAGAAAAACCCGGGCTGGTGGGACAAGGTCGAGCACAATCTCGACCAGGTGACCTTCAATCCGCTCGCCAATCCCGCGACCCGCGTCGCGGCGCTGGTGTCGGGCGAGGTCGACATGATCTACGGCTTCCCGGTTTCCGCAGTGCCGCAGCTCGCCCAGCGCCCGAACATCAAGGTCCACAAGGGACCTGAGATGCGGACGATGTATTTCGGCATGGACATGTCCCGGCCGGAGCTGATCGACGGCAACATCAAGGGCAAGAATCCGTTCGCCGACAAGCGGGTGCGCGAGGCGGTGCGCATCGCGATCGACGCCGAGGCGATCCACAACGTCGTCATGCGCGGCTTCGGCGTGGTCAACTATATAATGGCCGGCCCCGGCGTCGAAGGATTCGACCCGGCGATCAACACCAAGCCGGTC
>CAZZLX010000595.1:0-2866 GCA_964655235.1 uncultured Rhizobium sp. | reverse complement strand
GCTGGTGGTGGTGCTGGTGATGAGGCCCGCCGCTGTGCGCCACGGCCGCGTCAGCCGCCGAGCTCGCCTCGTTGTCCTGCGACGACTTGCGCACGGGCCGACGCGACTTCTTGCTGCCGTCTGCGAAGGAATAGACCAGCGGAGGAACAAGCTGGACCGTTCCGCGGACCGGCTGATTCCCAATACCTGCTGGTGCGGATTATCCAACAGCAGATCGACGAAATCCTGACCGGAAGAATGGGACAAAGCGAACCTCGGCGCGGGCGCACCCCGGCACATTCTTGACCAGGCTAGTAGGGTATACTATATGCGGGATCGAGGCTGGGTCGCCAGCCTCCCAGCCTTTCGGCACAATAGCACAGCCACTCCCATGATTTTCAAGACGTTGCGCGAAGACATCGACTCGATCATCGCCCGGGACCCCGCCGCCCGGAGCCGGATGGAAGTCGTCATGTGCTACCCGGGCTTCCAGGCTATCCTATTGCACCGATTGGCACATTCGGCCTGGAACAGGGGCTGGAGGCTGACCGGCCGGTTCTTTTCCCAGCTCGGGCGCTGGATGACCGGGATCGAGATCCACCCCGGCGCCACCATCGGCCGCCGGGTCTTCATCGACCACGGCATGGGCGTCGTGATCGGCGAGACCGCGATCGTCGGCGACGACGTGACCCTCTACCAGGGCGTCACCCTCGGCGGCACCAAGCTGCACAAGGGCAAGCGCCACCCGACGCTGGAGCGCGGCGTGATCGTCGGTTCCGGCGCGCAGATCCTCGGGCCGTTCACGGTCGGCGCGGAAGCGCGGATCGGCGCCAACGCCGTTGTGCTGGCGGAAGTGCCGTCCGGCGTCACCATGACCGGCATCCCGGCGAAGCCGGCGCTGACCCGCGACAAGTCCCGCGCCGCCGAATTCCAGGCCTACGGCACGCCGAGCGACGGCCTGCCCGACCCGGTGGCGCGCGCCATCGAGGCGCTGCAGGGCGAGGTCGACCTTCTGCGCAAGCGCGTGGTCGAGCTCGAAGGCGAGAAGCAGCCGGTCGACGCGCGGTCGACCCTTCGTATCACCGGTACCTGAGCTCCTAGGACGGAGGAGGAACCATGAAACTCAGCACCAAGGGCCGCTACGCGGTGATGGCGATGGTGGACCTGGCCCGGCACGGCGCCGGACACCCGGTCTCGCTTGCCGACATCGCCGAGCGGCAGGAAATCTCCCTTTCCTATCTCGAGCAGCTGTTCGCCAAGCTCCGCAAGAACGGGCTGGTGCGCAGCGTGCGCGGCCCCGGCGGCGGCTACCTGCTCGGCCGCGGCACCGAGGAGGTGAAGATCTCCGACATCATCCTCGCGGTCGACGAGCCGATCCGCGCGACCCGCTGCGCCTCGCATTCCGCCATGGGGTGCAAGACCGACCGCTCGCGCTGCATCACCCATGACCTGTGGGAAGAGCTCGGCAACCAGATCCACCTGTTCCTCCGCTCCGTCAGCCTCGCCGACGTGATCGAGAACAAGGTCGTGGGATCGGCCTGCATGCGCCGCGAAGTCCCGACGGCGGCCGCGGTCGCGGCGGAGTAGCGGCGAACGCCATGACGACACGCGCCTATCTCGACTGGAACGCGACCGCGCCGATCCGCCCCGAAGCCCGGGCGGCGATCGCGGATGCGCTGGCCGAGACCGGCAACCCGTCCTCGGTGCACGGCGCCGGGCGGGCGGCTCGCGCGCGGATCGAGGATGCGCGCGAGTCCGTCGCCAACCTCGTCGGCGCCGGCGCCAACCAGATCGTCTTCACCTCCGGCGGCAGCGAGGCGAACGCGCTGGCGCTCTCCGGCGGATTGCGCGTGCTGGCCTCGGCGGTCGAGCACGACTCCGTGCTGGCCCATGCCGCCTCTGAGCGCATCGCGGTGACGGCGGACGGCGTGATCGATCTCGACGATCTCGATGCGAAGCTCGCCAGCGACACGCGCCCGACGCTGGTGTCGGTGATGATCGCCAACAACGAGACCGGCACCATCCAGCCTCTCGCCGACGTGGTGCGCATCGCGCGCTCCTACGGTGCCCTGGTACACACCGACGCGGCGCAGGCCGCAGGCCGCGTGCCGGTTGATTTTCTCGGTCTCGGTGCCGATCTATTGAGCATCTCCGCACACAAGCTCGGCGGACCTCAGGGCACCGGCGCCCTGGTGGTCGGCGAGCGCGCGTCCGTGATGCCGTGGATCAAGGGTGGCGGACAGGAGCGCGGACGTCGCGCAGGCACGGAGAACGTCGCCGGGATCGCCGGGTTCGGCGCGGCCGCGATGGCAGCACCGGCGACCGACTGGACTTCGGTGCAGTCGCTTCGCGACGACCTCGAGCAGCGTGCGGTCGGCCTCGGCGCCGAGATCTTCGCCGACCAGGCGCCGCGCCTGCCGAACACCGCGTCGCTGCGCCTTCCGGGCATGGCGGCGGAGACCTTGGTGATCGCGCTCGACTTGGCCGGCATCGCGGTTTCCGCGGGTGCCGCGTGCTCGTCGGGCAAGGTCCGTCCCTCGCCGGTGCTGACGGCGATGGGCAAGGCCGCCGGGATCGCCGGTGAGGCGATCCGCGTCAGCCTCGGCTGGACGACCACGGCGGAAGAGATCGACCTGTTCATCGCGGCGCTCGGCGAGATCCGGGACCGCATCGGCCGGCGCGACGTCGATCGCGCCGCCGCGTGAAGGAGAGCCAACGTGACGACCCAGACCCGCGTCGCCAGCCTTGAGAGGGCCGGCGCGACGTCGATCGCGCCGCCGCGTGAAGGAGAGCCAACGTGACGACCCAGACCCGCGTCGCCAGCCTTGAGAGGGCCGGCGCGACGTCGATCGCGCCGCCGCGTGAAGGAGAGCCAACGTGACGACCC
>CAZZLX010000594.1:0-2870 GCA_964655235.1 uncultured Rhizobium sp. | reverse complement strand
ACCCTGTTCATGCGCCGCGACGAGGTCGAGGCCGCCTGGACCTGGCTCGATGCTCCGATCCGCGCCTGGGAGGAGGGACACGAGCAGCCCAAGCCCTACATGGCCGGAAGCTGGGGGCCGACGGCGGCCACCGCGCTGATCGAACGCGACGGCCGCACCTGGCACGAAGAAGTAGCGTAACGGCCTCGCAAAATTCTACCGACGCTAGCTGGAGAAAATCGAAAACGTCCAGCTTTCCGACGTGCAGGGCGGTTGTGCGGAAACGTCAGCCCCCGTATCATTCCGTCTCCGCCTGATCCCAGACCCTCTCCAATCCGAAAGGCCCTCGGCCATGCGCGTGCGTGACTTCCACACCGGCCGTTCAGCCGTCTATGCCGATGGTGGCGTTGCCGGCACCGCCCATCCGCTGGCGACCTTGACCGCGATCGACGTGCTCCGCTCCGGCGGCAACGCGGTCGACGCGTCGATCGCCGCGATCGCGATGCTCTGCGTGATCGAGCCGCATGCGACCGGGATCGGCGGGGACTGCTTCGCACTCTATTCGCCGAAGGCCGGCATGCCGATCGGCCTCAACGCTTCGGGTCGCGCGCCGGCGGCGGCGACTCTCGAGTGGTACAAGTCGCAGGGGATCGATGCGATCCGCATGCAGTCGCCGCACGCGGTGACAGTGCCGGGCGCCATCGACGGCTGGTGCAAGCTGCACGCCGACTACGGCTCGAAAGACCTGGCAGAGCTGTTTGCGCCGGCGATCAAGGCCGCCGAAGAGGGCTACCGCATCTCGCCGCGCACCGGCTCCGACTGGGGCAAGCTGACGGCGAAGATGTCGAAGGACCCGGATGCGGCGAAGCGCTTCCTGCCCAACGGCAAGCCGCCGGCGATCGGCGACCTGCACAAGCAGCCCGAGCTCGCGGCGACGCTCCGTATCATCGCCAAGAAGGGCCGCGACGGCTTCTACAAGGGCGACGTCGCCCAGGACATGGTCGACAAGCTCCGCAGCGTCGGCGGCCTCCACACGATGGAGGACTTCGAGGAGTCGCGCGCCGACTACGTGACGCCGATCTCGACCAAGTACCGCGATCACGACGTGCACGAGATCCCGCCGAACGGCCAGGGCATCACCGCGCTGATCATGCTGAACGTGCTGCAGGGCTACGACTACCGCAGCGACAAGTACAGCCAGGCCGACCGTATCCACCTGATGGCCGAGGCGGCAAAGTTCGCCTATCGGCTGCGCAACCAGCATGTCGGCGACATGAGCCAGGTCGACGTGCCGGTCGACCGGCTGCTGTCGACCCAGGAAGCGGAGTCGCTACGCGCCCAGATCGCGCTCAACAGCGTCTCGCCCTGGACCGAGCTCGACTATCTCGAGCACAAGGATACGACCTATCTCTGCGTGGTCGACAAGGACCGGAACGCCTGCTCCTTCATCAACTCGCTGTTCGCCGCCTTCGGCTCCGGCATCCTGGCGCCGAAGTCGGGCGTGATGCTCCAAAACCGCGGCCAGGGCTTCCGCCTGAAGGAAGGCCATCCGAGCTGCATCGCGCCGCGCAAGCGCCCGATGCACACGATCATCCCCGGCATGCTGACCAAGAACGGCAAGACGGTGATGCCGTTCGGCGTCATGGGCGGGCATTTCCAGCCGACCGGCCACTCGACCCTGGTCTCGAACGTCCTCGACTTCGACATGGATCCTCAGGAGGCGCTCGCGGCACCCCGCATGTGGGCCTACGAAGGTGAGCTCAAGCTCGAGCCGGCGATCCCGGAGTCGGTGGCGGAGGATCTCCGTCGCCGTGGCCATAAGGTCGTGCGCACCGAGACGCCGCCGGGCGGCGGCCAGGCGATCTGGATCGATCATGATCGCGGCGTCCTGATCGGCGGCTCCGAGCCCCGCAAGGACGGCTGCGCGCTCGGCTACTGATACATCGGGTCACTAGGGGTTAAGCGGAAATGGACGATTCCATCCAGTGGGGCGCGACGAAGTTCGGCGTCGGTCAGCCGGTGCCCCGCAACGAGGATCCGAAGCTGCTGCGCGGCGAAGGGCGATACACCGACGATGTGAGCCTGAAGAACCAGGCTTGGTGCGTCATGGTCCGTAGCCGCTATGCCCACGGCACGATCAGGAAGATCGATCTCTCCGAAGCCAGGAAGATGCCGGGCGTGCTCGGCGCATGGACCGGCGAGGACTTGAACGCGGCTGGCTACGGCACGCTCAAGTGCGGTATCGCCTACAACAACCGCGACGGCAGCCCGATGAGGAAGCCGGAGCGCCGCTCGCTGGCGACCGGCAAGGTGCGCTACGTCGGCGATCCGGTCGCCTTCGTGGTCGCCGAGACCAAGTCCCAGGCGCGCGACGCGGCCGAGGCGGTCGAGGTCGATATCGATGCGCTGCCGGCGGTCACCGACGCGCGCGAGGCGGCGAAGCCGGGTGCGCCGCAGCTGTTCGACGATGTGCCGGGCAACGTCGTGCTCGATTGGCACTACGGCGAAGCGGACAAGGTCAAGGAGGCCTTCGCCAAGGCCGCGCACGTGACCAAGATCCCGCTGATCAGCAACCGCATCGTCGTCAACGCGATGGAGCCGCGATCGGCGGTCGGCTTCTACGACAAGGCCTCGGGCCGCTGGACCTTCCATGTCGGAAGCCAGGGCGTGTTCGGATTCAAGAACTCGCTCGCCGACATCCTGAACGAGAAGCCGGAGAACGTCCGCATCCTGACCGACAATGTCGGTGGCTCCTTCGGCATGAAGGCCGGGATCTATCCGGAATACGCCTGCATCCTGCACGCGGCGCGACTCCTCGACCGCCCGGTCAAGTTGACCGACGATCGCTCGGAAAGCTTCCTTTCCGACTGTCAGGGCCGCGACCACGACTT
>CAZZLX010000593.1:0-2881 GCA_964655235.1 uncultured Rhizobium sp. | reverse complement strand
CGTGTTCAATCTCGGCAAGCTCCGCCAGGTCGGCCGCGCCGAGGAGGTCTATTCATTGCCGGCGACGCCGTTCGTCGCCGACTTCATCGGCAAGGCGAACTTCTTCAAGGCGTCGCGACAGGGCGACAGCTTCGTGCTTTCTAACGGCACCGTCGTCCGGCCGAAGCAGGTCTTCGCGCTGCCGGCGGACGAAGCCGACGTCGCGGGCTTCGACACCGTGATCATGCTCAGGCCCGAGCGGCTTCATCTCGATCCCGCCAGGGGCCAGATCCCGTGCCGGATCGCCCGCCGCCAGTTCCTCGGCGGCATCATCCGCTATTCGGTCGAGGCCGAGGGTGCCAAGCAGACGCTGACCATCGACGCGCCGCGCGACGTCGCCGGCAGCGGCGAGGGCGCCGCCGCCTTCCTCTACTTCGACGAAGGCGACGCAATCGCCTACACCAACGCCCGATGACCGCGACGGCGCTCACGCCGCTCGCGCAGCAGCGGCGGACGGTCGACTGGACCCCGATCCTGGTCGGCGTGCTGACGATGGCGACGACGCTGGTCTTCCTCGTCTACCCGCTGCTCCGCGCCATCGGCGGGGCCTTCGTCGCCAGCGGCGAGCCGCTGGCGGTCGAGAACCTCACCTTCGCCAACTTCGAGCGCTTCTTCATCTCCGCCAGCTACCAGCGCGCTTTCTGGCATTCGCTGGTGGTCGGCATCGCCGCGACCTCGCTCGCCACCGCGCTGGCGCTCCCGCTGGCCTACGCGGTCGCCCGCGTCGACATCCCGTTCCGGCGCACGATCGTGGCCCTGGCGGTGCTGCCGCTGATCTCGCCGCCGTTCATCGGCGCCTATTCCTGGATCATCCTGCTCGGCCGCAACGGCCTGATCACGCGCTGGGTCGCCGCGACCTTCGACGTGCAGCTGCCGTCGATCTACGGGCCCTTCGGCGTGATCACGGCGCTGGCGCTGGGCTACTTCCCCTACGTCTTCCTGATCGTCCAGGGCGCGCTCGCTGCCAGCGATCCCTATGTCGAGGAAGCCGCGCGGATGATGGGGGCGTCGCGCTGGCGCATCCTCCGCACCATCACCTTCCCGGCGGTGGTGCCGTCGATCGCTGCCGGCATGCTGATCGTCTTCATCAAGGTGCTCGGCGACTTCGGCGTGCCCTCGATCCTCGGCGGCGAGTACCAGGTGCTGCCGACGCTGATCTATTACCAGATCCACGGCTTCTTCAACCTGAACGCCGCCGCCGCGATCGCGATGGTCAACGTGGCGCTGACGATAGGCGCGCTCGGCGTGCTCGCCTGGGTCAATCGCCGGCGCACCTTCGCCACGATCACCGGCGTCGCCCGCGCGTCAAAGCGTGTAACCTCCTTCGGTGCGGTGACCGCCGCCAGCCTCTACGTCTTCGTCGTGCTGTTCATCGCCCTCCTGCCGCAGATCACGGTGATCGTCTCCTCCTTCGTCGAGCGCTGGTCGGGCACCCGCATTCCCCTCGTCTGGGGCCTCGGCAACTTCAAGCGCATCCTGACCAACCTGAACCAGCCGGTGATCAACAGCCTGATCCTCGCCGGCACCGCGACCTTGGTCTGCGTCGTGTTCGGCACGATCACCGCCTACTACGTCTCGCGGAAGCGGTTCTTCGGCCGCTGGGCGCTCGATCTCACGATCATGCTGCCGTTCGTGCTGCCGGGCCTCGTCGTCGGCGTCGCCTATCTGGTCGGCTTCAACGACGGCTGGATCGTCCTGACCGGCACCGCGACCATCCTGGTGCTGGCCTACTTCACCCGCCGCGCCGCCTACATCTTCCGCTCGGTCCAGGCCGCCGTCGGCCAGATCGACAACAAGCTGGAAGAGGCCTCCACGCTCTGCGGCGCCGACTGGGCGACGACGATGCGCCGCGTCGTGGTGCCGCTGATCGTGCCGGCGATCCTGGCCGGCGCGATCCTGGTCTTCGCGACGCTGCTCGGCGAGATCAGCGTCACGATCCTGCTGTTCTCGGCCAAGTGGAAGACGATCTCGATCGCGATCTACGAGTACGTGATCTCAGACGAGCTCCACAACGCCAGCGCCATGGGCACGGTCGCGATCGTGATGACGCTGGTCCTGGTGCTGGGTGCGAGCCGGCTCGTGGGCCGCAGCATGGCCGACCTGTTCAGGTAGCGCCGTACGGCCCGGGAGCCTGCTCCAGGCTCGACACCTCGTTGGTGACCGTCGTCCGCCGCATGTCGCGCACCTGCGTGGCGTCGAACCGCCGCGCCCGGTGCATGGTGACGCGGTTGTCCCAGATCACCAGGTCGTGCGGCCTCCAGACATGGGCGTAGACGAACTTGCGCTGGGTCGCGTGTTCGACCAGGTCGAAGAGGAAGGCGCGCGCCTCCGGCGTCGGCCACCCGAGGATCTTGCCGGCATGCGAGGCCAGGTAGAGCGACAGCCTGCCGGTGACCGGATGCCGGCGCACGAGCCGCTGCTGCACAGGCTCGCAGAGGCGCTTCTCTTCATCGGTGAACTCGGTGAACCCGAGCAGGCTCCGCGAATACATCTGGCTGTGCTCGCAGATCAGGTCGTGGACTTGGCGCTTGGTCGCGTCGTCGAGCGTGTCGTAAGCAGCTCGCATGTCGGCGAACTCGGTGTTGCCGCCGGTAGGCGGGATCACGCGCGCCGAGAGCAGCGAGTATTTCGCCGGTACCTTCTTGAACGAACTGTCCGAGTGCCAGAGCAGGTTGCCGAGCCCGAAGAGATCGGCACCCGTGCCAACCACGCGGATGGATGCTTGGCCCAACATCCGCACCGCCTCACGCACCGGCGCGATGCGCGGTGTGATCAAGGCCATGCCACGCGGCGCCATCGCCTGCACATAGACATGACCGTGCCGCGCATCGATTGCGGCGAC
>CAZZLX010000592.1:0-2893 GCA_964655235.1 uncultured Rhizobium sp. | reverse complement strand
GACCGTCTCGGCGCCGGGAGGCGGCACCGTTTCGGTCGGCGTCGCGGGCAGCGCCGCGGTCTCTACCGGAGTGACCGGCGACGGCGGCCCCAGAGGCTCGGTGTTGCTGATCACGGGTTCGGCAAGCGTCTGCGGCGCCTGGAGCGCCGCCTCGATCTCGCCGGTCGGATCGACCGACTTCTTGACGTCGCCGATCGCGTTGTCGGCGATCTTGGTCACGTCGTCGACGACGCTGGAGGCCGTCTGCTCGACCTGCTTTCGGACGTCGGCGAGTTCGGCCTCGCGCACCATCTCGTCGACGCCGCGCTGGAATTCGCCAGCCATCTCGCGAGCCTTTTTGACCCACGTGGCGACGGTCCTGATAGCGTTGGGCAGATCCTTCGGCCCAATGACGACCACCGCCACCGCGGCGATCACCATGATTTCCTGCCAGCTGACGTCGAGCATGCGTGGTCGGCCCCGCCCAGGACTGGACGAAGCCCTCCGGGATCAGGCGCGCGGGGTCTGCTGGGCGCCGCCCGCAGTCGTGGTCGCGTGCGGCTCGGCCGGCGCCTGGGCGTTGATCTGGCCGGCGGCCGGTTGCGGCGCCTGGCCGTCCTTGCTCGCCTCGCCTTCCTCGTTGAGCCCCTTCTTGAACGACCTGAGCCCCTTGCCGAAGTCGCCCATCAGCTTCGAGATCTTGCCGCCGCCGCCGAAGAGAATGAGGACGACGGCAAGGACGATCAGCCAGTGCCAGATGCTGAAGCTACCCATGGAAAATGCTCCTGTTCCCTGCCGTGCCTCAAAGCGCGCGGATCATGACAAATGCACCACGCGCCAGCAACGGCCGGCGTTCTCCCCTTGGTATACTAAGTAGCCTCAGTCGGCCGGAAATACAAACGCCTGGGCCGGATCGATCCCGATTGTGACAGGCGTATCGGGGGCCGGCTGATGCAGCCCCCAGATCCGGGCACGCAACCTCTGGCCGTCGTCCAACGCCAATACGAGCCGGGTCGAGCGGCCCAGCGGATGGGCGCTTATGACTCGCGCCGGAATCCCGCGATTGGCGCCCATATCCACCTGCAGCGCCTCGGGCCGAAGCGCGATCTCGACCGCGCTCCCGTCGGGTAATCCGGTAGGCACCCTGCCCAGGCGGGTATCGACCTGCCCGCCCCAGGCCTTCCCGGGCAATCGGTTCACCTCGCCGAAGAAGGCGGCCACGAACAGCGACGACGGATGTCGGTAGAGATCGATCGGCGATCCTTCCTGGACGATCCGGCCCGACCGCATCACGGCGATGCGGTCGGCCATGAACATGGCCTCCTCGGCGTCATGGGTGACCATCAGGGTCGCGGTGCCGCTTTTTCGGAGCGCTTCGAGCGTCACGTCCCTCACCTGCTCGCGCAGCCGCGTGTCGAGCCCGGAGAACGGTTCGTCGAGCAGCAGCAGCCGCGGCTTCGGCGCCAGCGCGCGGGCGAGCGCCACCCGCTGCTGCTCGCCGCCCGACAGCATGTGGGGGTACGCCTGCTCGGCATGGGCGAGGCCGACATCGCCGAGCGCCGCCATGATCTCGGCACGTCGCTCGCGCTCGTCGGTCGAGCGCAGCCCGAAGCCGACGTTGTTGCAGATGGTCAGGTGCGGGAAGAGCGCGAAATCCTGGAACACGAGGCCGACGTGACGGCCTTCGGGCGGCACGTGCCGGCCGGGCGCTCCCACGACGTCGCCGTCGATCGCGACCGTCCCGGCCTGCACCTCCTCCAGGCCGGCCGCGAGGCGGAGGATCGTGCTCTTGCCGCAGCCGGACGGCCCCAGAAGGCAGACCACCTCGCCCGGCGCCACAGAGAGCGAGAGATCGGCGACAGCCCTGACCTTGCCGTAGTCGTGGGTGACGCCGGCGAGCGAAAGCGCGGGCACCGTCACAACGCGTGACCCGGTCGGCTGCGGCCGATCTGGCGCGCGAGCAGGATCACCGGTCCCAGGCCGACGATGAGGATCGCCAGCGCCGGCGCCGCGGTCTCGGCCAGCTGCTCGTTGCGCGCGAGGTCGTAGGCATGGATCGCCAGCGTGTCGAAGTTGAAGGGCCTGAGGATCAGCGTCGCCGGCAGCTCCTTGATCACGTCGACGAAGACCAGCAGCGCCGCCGCGAGAAGGCTGGGCCTAAGAAGCGGCAGATGGACAGCCGCCAGGATTTCGTGCGGCCGGCGCCCGAGCACGCGACCGGCATCGTCCATGCTGCGCCCGACCTTGGCGAGGCTGGCTTCGGCCGCGTTGAAGGAGACCGCGAGGAAGCGAACGACGTAGGCGTAGGTGACGGCGACGATCGTTCCTGAGAGGAGGAGTCCGGTCGAGACGCCGAACGTCGCCCTGACCCAGCCGTCGACCGAACGGTCGATCGCCGCGAAGGGCAGCATCACGCCGACCGCGACCACCGCGCCAGGGATCGCATAGCCGGTGCTCGCCAGCCGGACCAGTATCCTGACCAGCGGCGTCGGCCTAAGCCGCGCGCCATAGGCCAGCACCACCGACAGCGCCACCGCGAGACCGGCCGCGATCACGCCGAGGCTGACAGTGTGGAAGGCGAGATTGAGGAAGCGCGCATCGAACCAGAAAGCCTGCGCCCGCGTCGCCCACCACAGCAGCACGCCGAGCGGCACCAGGAATCCGGCGACGATGGGCAGCGTGCAGGCGAGGACGGCGAGTCCCGCCTTGACGCCCTGAAGCCGAATGCTCGGCAGCGCGCGATAGCGGATCGAGGTCTGGTGATAGCGGGCATCGCCCCGCGACCAGCGCTCGGCCAGAAGAAGCAGAAGCACGAAGACCAGAAGCACGGCGGCGAGTTGCGCGGCCGCCGCCGGCTGCCCCATGCCGAACCAGGTTCGGAAGATCCCGGCGGTGGACGTGTCGACTGCGAGAT
>CAZZLX010000591.1:0-2904 GCA_964655235.1 uncultured Rhizobium sp. | reverse complement strand
TCAAGTCCCTTCGCCCGCACCAGCCACGCGTGAGCTTCGGCCCACCGCCCGCCTGTCGTCCATTCAACGGAAAAAAGCGCGCCGCCAATGAACGTCACCGAGACCTTTTCCGAGGGCCTGACCCGGACCTTCAAGATCGTCGTCCCCGCTTCCGAGGTGGATGAGCAGGTCACCCGCAAGCTGACCGAGCTCGCCGGCACCGTCCGCCTGCCGGGCTTCCGCCCGGGCAAGGTGCCGCTCGAGCTGGTGCGCAAGCGCTACGGCCAGTCGGTCATGGGCGAGGTGCTGGACGAAACCGTGCGCCTGTCCTCGGCGAACGCCGTCAACGACAAGGGGCTGAAGACGGCCGGGTCGCCGAAGATCGAGGTCAAGTCGTTCGATCAGGGCAAGGATCTCGAATACGAGCTGACCGTCGACTTGATGCCGGAGATCGTGCCGGCCGACTTCTCGACCATCTCGCTCGAGCGCCTCAAGGCCGAGGTCTCGGACAAGGACGTCGAGGACGACCTGATGCGTCTCGCGCGCCGCATGCGCGAGGTGCAGCCGGTGAACCCGCCGCGCGCCGCCGAGAAGGGCGACGTGGTCGCGGTCGACTTCGAGGGCAAGATCGACGGCAAGGTGTTCGAGGGCGGCAGCGGCACCGACGTGCCGCTCGAGCTCGGCTCCGAGACCTTCATCCCCGGATTCGAGGACCAGCTGCTCGGCGCCAACGCGGGCGACACCCGCGAGGTTAAGGTGACCTTCCCCGCCGACTACGTCTTCACCGACGTCGCGGGCAAGGCGGCGGTCTTCAGCGTCACCGTGAAGGAGGTGCGCTCCGGCGCGCCGGCAGCGGTCGACGACGCGCTGGCGAAGAAGGTGGGCCTCGACTCGGTCGACGCGCTCCGCAAGGCCGGACGCGAGCGCCTCGAGCGCCAGCACGCGCAGGTGTCGCGCTCGAAGCTCAAGCGCAAGCTGCTCGATGCGCTGGCCGAGAAGCACAGCTTCCCCGCGCCGAAGAACCTGCTCGAGAGCGAGTACAACAACATCCTGCAACAGGTGGCGCAGAACGGCGGCAACAAGGAGCCGACCGATGCCGAGAAGGAAGAGTACAAGGGCATCGCCGAGCGGCGCGTGCGCCTCGGCCTCCTGCTCTCCGAGATCGGCCGCAGGAATAATATCCAGGTCGGCGAAGAGGAATTGCGCCGGGCGCTCGCCGCGGAGGCGTCGCGCTATCCGGGCCGCGAGCGCGAGGTCATCGAATTCTATCAGAAGACCCCGGAGGCCTTGGTTCAGCTCCGCGCGCCCATATATGAGGACAAGGTCATCGACTTCATCCTCGAGGTGGCGAAGGTGACCGACCGCACGGTCAGTGCCGCCGAGTTGATCAGGGACGAAGGTCTCCCCACCGACTAAGCTAGCGCCGACCAGTCCCCACCAGCCTGTCAGGGCGGGCCTCCGGCCCGCCCGTTCGAGGAACCATGCGAGACCGCGACCCGATCGAGATCTGGAATTCCACGCTCGTGCCGATGGTGGTCGAGCAGACCCCGCGCGGCGAGCGCGCCTACGACATCTATTCGCGCCTGTTGAAGGAGCGGATCATTTTCATCGCCGGTCCGGTTCATGACGGGATGGCGAGTCTGGTCTGCGCGCAGCTCCTGTTCCTCGAATCGGAGAACCCGACGAAGGACATCTCGCTCTACATCAACTCGCCGGGCGGCGTCGTGACCTCCGGCCTCGCGATGTACGACACCATGCAGTACGTGAGGCCCGAGATCTCGACGGTCTGCATCGGCCAGGCGGCGTCAATGGGATCGTTCCTGCTGTGCGCCGGCGCCAAGGGCAAGCGGTATGCCCTTCCGAACGCCCGCATCATGGTCCATCAGCCCTCGGGCGGCGCCCAGGGCCAGGCGACCGACATCGAGATCCAGGCGCGCGAAATCCTTAATACGCGCGCGCGTCTTAACCAGATTTACGTCAAGCACACCGGCCAGTCTCTCGAGGCGATCGAGAAGGCGGTCGAGCGTGACCGTTTCATGTCGCCGGACGAGGCCAAGGATTTCGGCCTCATCGACCAGGTGATGACCCATCGCCCGGCCCCGGACGACGCCGCCAAGGCCAAGAGCTGACCTCCCGATTCGCTGCAGTGAACCGCGCCTTGAAAGGCGCTGTTCTTGCATTAAATGGCGTAGGTTCGGCGGTCTTTTCCGGGTTGTGCCCCGGTTGCGGCGGCCTGTAACATGCTGATTAGTCCCCGTTCCCGGCCCCTTCGGGCCTTGTGGGCGGCGTTTCGAGGATGGCCATGAGCAAGTCCGGCGGTGACTCCAAGAATACCCTCTACTGCTCGTTCTGCGGAAAGAGCCAGCACGAGGTCCGCAAGCTGATCGCCGGTCCGACTGTATTCATCTGCGATGAATGCGTCGAACTCTGCATGGACATCATCCGCGAGGAGCACAAGACCACGCTGGTGAAGTCGCGCGACGGCGTTCCGAGCCCTCGCGACATCTGCAAGGTCCTGGACGACTACGTGATCGGCCAGCAGCACGCCAAGCGCGTTCTGTCGGTCGCGGTCCATAACCACTACAAGCGCCTCGCGCACGGCCAGAAGTCGAGCGACGTCGAGCTCGCGAAGTCGAACATCCTGCTGGTCGGTCCGACCGGCTGCGGCAAGACCCTGCTGGCCCAGACGCTGGCCCGCATCATCGACGTGCCGTTCACGATGGCGGACGCGACGACGCTGACCGAAGCCGGCTACGTCGGCGAGGACGTCGAGAACATCCTCCTCAAGCTGCTGCAGGCCGCCGACTACAACGTCGAGCGGGCGCAGCGCGGCATCGTCTACATCGACGAGGTCGACAAGATCAGCCGCAAGTCCGAGAACCCCTCGATCACCCGCGACGTCTCGGGCGAGGGCGTGCAGCAGGC
>CAZZLX010000590.1:0-2906 GCA_964655235.1 uncultured Rhizobium sp. | reverse complement strand
GCCTTGTTCTCGTCGACCTTGGCGGCGATCTCCTGCCCTCGCGAAAGCATGTTGGCGTCGTCGAACTTGTCCTGGTGCTCGAGCTGGGTCTTGTGCGTGCCGGAGACCACCCGCATGCAGCCGGACTCGGGCGTGCTCGGCGTGAACGCGACCCAGGCCGTCAGCACGTCGGGCGACGACAGGCCCCAGTAGGTCGCGTCCTGGTGCCAGGAGACGTAGTTGCCGTCCCCCGGCCGCTTGTGAAAGAAGCCCGCCGACCAGCAGAAGATATCGGGCCCGAGGATCGGCTCCACCGCGTCCAGGATGCGGTCGCTGGTGACGATGTCGTAGAGCCACGGGAACAGCAGATGGCACTTCTGATTGACGCGTCCCTTGAACGGTCCGCCGATCTTCTGTTCGGACTCGACCAACTTCCGGTAGAAGCCCTCGGCCTCGCCGGATGAGAAGGCCCTTACCGGGAAGTGATAGCCGGTCTCGTCGTATTTCCGTGCTTCGGCCGGGGTCAGCGCCAGGGGCATCGGGAACTCCGCTTTCCTTTCGGAAATAGTGCCGATGCGACGATCAGGCGGTCAAGGCTAACCCGGAATTACGCGAAGTCCTTGGAAAGCGCGTCCCGCGTCGCCTCCGGCATCACCGCGAGATGGCCGTATTCGGGGTGGTCGAAGCCAACGAGCACCTGCGTGCCCGCCGTCTTGAACCTGGCGATCTGCGCCGGGGTGAAGTCGAAGCGCATGAACTGGACGCTCGAGGCCTTGCCTTCGGCGTTGGTGCGGTCCTGGTCTTCCTCGGCCTTGCCGCGGATGCGCTCGCCGCCGATCTCGATGAAGCCGGTCTCCTCGACGCCGCCGAGACGCGCCAGCACGCGGGCGCGCCGGAGGGGGTCGTCGATCTCGAACATGACGGTCGCGACCAGCTCATGGCCCTTCGGGATCAGCGGATTGTAGGCTTCGAGCTCGCCCGGGATCTGCTCTTCCCCACCCTTCTCGATGTAGAGCATCTCCTGGATCTGAAGCCACATCGTGTCCCAGGACTCGAAATGGAAGGTCGCAAACGGCCCGACCTCGAGCCGGCGATGCTTCTTCAGCGCAACGACACGCGCGCGCTGCTCCTTGCGAACCTTGACGTACTCCCCAACCGGCATCAGGTCGGCGCGGGTGATTTCAGGCTTCATCGCGTCACGCGAGCCCGTAGGCGCGGGCGAAGAGCTGGATCGGGTGCAGGGCCTCGCCCGGAACCTCGACGCCTTCCAGGCGCTCCATCCCCTGCAGGATGTGCGAGGCCGCCAGCGGGCATTCCGAGGCGACGTGCCTCCGGGCCAGCTTCGCCGCCTGCTGGGCGACGGGCTTTCCCACCTTCAGCGCGATCTCGAAGTTCTCGAGCATGACGCCCCAAGAACCGCCGTGACCCGAGCAGCGTTCCACGACCGCGACCTGGGCGCCCGGCACCAGGCGCAGCATCTCGGCCGCCTTCGGCCCCATGTTCTGCGCCCGCGCATGGCAGGCGAGATGGAGCGTGACGCCGCCGTCGAGGGGGGCGAGGCCCGGGGCCAGCCCCTCGCGCCTTGCGATGTCGACGACATATTCGCTGACGTCGAAAGTCGCCTGCGAGAGCTTCTTGATCGACGGATCGTCCGGCAGCAGCAGCGGCCATTCGAACTTCAGCATCAGCGCGCAGGAGGGGACCAGCGCCACGATGTCGTAGCCCTGCTCGATGTATGGCATGAGCGCGCGGGCGACATTCTTGGCCTTGGCCGCGACCTTCGGCAGATCGCCGTGCTCGAGCTGCGGCATGCCGCAGCATTCGGGATAGACGACCTCGCACTCGACGCCGTTGCGGGCAAGCACGCCGAGCGCGGCCTCGCCGATCGCCGGGTTGTTGTAGTTGACGAAGCAGGTCGCATAGAGCACCGCCTTGCGACCACGCGCCGGTGCGGTCGCGGAGATCTCGGGCGGCGATTCCTTGGCGCGCTTGGCGAAGGTCTTGCCGTGGAACTTGGGCAGATCGGCGTCGCGATGAACGTCGGCGACCTTCTCCATCAGCCCGCGCGTCAGGCGGTTGCCGCGGTCGGTCGCCCAGTTGGCGACGGGCGCCACAAGGCCGGCGACCGCGCCGTTGCGGTCGGTCTCGGTCAGCTGCCTCGCGACCAGAGGCTCACCGCGCTTGCGGGCCTCGATGGCGCGATAGCGCAGCATCAGGTGCGGGAAATCGAGGTCCCATTCGTGCGGCGGCACGTAGGGACACTTGGTCATGAAGCAGAGATCGCAGAGCGTGCAGGCGTCGACCACCTGCTTGAAGTCGCTGCTCGCGACACCTTCCATTTCGGCATCGCCGGCAGCGTCGATCAGGTCGAAAAGGCGCGGGAAAGAGTCGCAGAGATTGAAGCAGCGGCGACATCCGTGACAGATGTCGAAGACCCGGCGAAGCTCCTTGTCGAGCAGCGCTTCGTCGTAGAAGTCCGGGTTGTTCCAATCGAGCGGATGACGGACCGGCGGCTCCAGGCTGCCTTCGCGCATGAACTCTGTTCCTCCGGGGACGAGGACGCGCGGAAGCCCCCCGGCCTCCGCGCGTCTCGAAAGAACTTACGCCTCGAACGCCTTACGAAAGGCCGTCGAGGGCCTTCTGGAAGCGGCCGGCGTGGCTCTTCTCGGCCTTCGCCAGCGTCTCGAACCAGTCGGCGATCTCGGCGTGGCCCTCTTCGCGCGCGGTGCGCGCCATGCCCGGGTACATGTCGGTGTACTCGTGGGTCTCGCCGGCGATCGACGCCTTCAGGTTCTGGGCGGTCGAGCCGATCGGGAGCCCGGTGGCCGGGTCGCCGGTCGCCTCGAGGAACTCGAGATGGCCGTGCGCGTGGCCGGTCTCGCCTTCGGCGGTCGAGCGGAACACCGCCGACACGTCGTTGTAGCCCT
>CAZZLX010000589.1:0-2914 GCA_964655235.1 uncultured Rhizobium sp. | reverse complement strand
GTCGCAAGGGTCTCGAGTGCCCGCTGCACGGTGCGGGCACTGGTCCCGAGCGCGAGCGCCAGGGCCGAGCTCGACCACGCCTCGCCGTCGGCGAGAAGCGCGATCACCGACGCATGCTCGCCTTCAACGGGCGGCGCCAGCACCAGGACCTCGCCCGCGCGGCGCGACAGCGCGAAGCCTTGCGCGGTCGCCTCCACGCTCGCCCCGAGAGGCCTAAGCGCCGCGCGCAGCCGTCCCATCTCCACGCGCAGGCGCGCGCGATGCGACGCGTCGGCATGCTTCGCGCGAAAGGCGCGCCTGACCAGGTCGTTACGCGGGAGACCTTCGGGCCAGGCTTCGCCGAGCGCCCGCGCCAGCGCGAACAGCACCGGCCGCCGGGCCAGCGATATGCTACTGCCTTCGCCGCGGATCTCGTGGCGGCAGGCATCGACCACGAGCGCGTCCGACTCCATCACGGCTTCGACGTCTTCGAGGCGAATACGGCGCTCGGTGCCGCCCATTCTCAGGCGAGCGGCGGTCGTCGCCAGGACACGCGAAGCGCTTTCCACTTCGCCAGCCAGCGCAGGGATGCCGGCCTCGCGCGCGGCACGCCCGGCCCGGTCGATCGCGGCACGCGCGTCGCCGGTACGAAGACGACGGATCGCAATGCCCGCGACCACCAGCTCATAGGCAGCCCTGGATGCCGGCGGGAGCGGCGCGGGATCGAGATCGGCCAAGGCTCGCTCGGCCTCGTCGAGGCGCCCGATCAGGACGAGGCGCCGGACCTGCAAATGGCGCGCATGCGCCACGTTCACCCAGTCGCCGTGCGTCTCGAGCGTCGCCCGCGCCGCATCCAGCGTCTTCTCCGGAAAGGCCAGGTCACGGGAGACGAGCGCGACCTCGGCCTCGGCGACGATGCACCGCGCGCGGGATACCGCCTCTCTCGGGCCGAAGCCACGCGCCGCCGACTTCAGGAGAGCCTTCGCGCGCGTGAAGTCGCCAAGCTGCGCCATCGCGATGCCGCGCAGCGCCAGGGCCGGAGGGTCGTCGCGGAGCCCGACGCGCTTCAGGACACCGAGCAGGTCGTCCGCGGCCAGGGCCCGTGCCGCCGCGGTGATCAGCGAGTCCATCGGAATCCCGTCACACTTGTAACTCCCGCCGCGTCGCTGCCGGGACCTAGATGTATCCCACGACAGTCACAGACAGGAAGGAACCTGAAGCGATGATCACGCAGACGATCGACCGCCCCGCAACCCGCCGCGTCGTCTCCAGGGACGAGTGGCTCTCCGAACGCAAGGCGTTGCTGACGCGCGAGAAGGATCTGACGCGCCTCAAGGACCGGATCGCGCATGAGCGCCGCGCGCTCCCCTGGGTTCGTCTCGACAAGACCTACATGTTCGAGACGCCCGAAGGACGGCGCAGCGTCGCGGACCTGTTCGACGGCCGCCGCCAGCTGATGGTCCAGCACTTCATGCTCGCCGACGGCTGGGAGGAAGGCTGCCCGAGCTGCTCGTTCATGGCCGACCACACCGACGGCATGACCGTCCACCTGGCGAACCGCGACGTCACCTTCGTCGCCGTCTCGCGGGCGCCGCTCGCCGAGATCCGGCGCTTCCGCGCGCGCATGGGCTGGAAGTTCCCCTGGGTGTCGTCCAACGGCACCGACTTCAACCGCGACTTCGGCGTCACCTTCACGCCCGAGGAAGTGGCCAAGGGCAACCTCGTCTACAACTATGGCCCCTGGCCCCTCTCCTTCGAGGAATGGCCCGGGGTCAGCGTGTTCTGGAAGGACGACGCCGGCGAGGTCTTCCACACCTATTCCACATACGGCCGCGGCGTCGAGGTGATGATGGGCACCTACAACCCGCTCGACCTGACCCCCAAAGGCCGCGACGAAGAGGGCGGCAAGTACACGTTGGACTGGGTACGCCATCACGACCGCTACGAGCCGGCGCCCCAGGCGAAAGCCGGCGCGTGCTGCGCGACACGATCCTGAGAGGCCGAAGGCCGCGGCCGGCCGTCACCGGCCGCGGCCTTGCCACGAGAGACGACATGAGCGATCCCGACATCACCGGCTTTCTGACGCTCGCCGCCGCGCCGACCTTCGCCGGCATGGCCATCCTGACCGCCGTCCTCGACGTCTTCCACCCGGACATGCGTTGCTCTGCCGCGATGCCAGGTCCGCCGCTGAACGGCATGCTCGTGATGTACCTGCTCATGAGCGCCTTTCACTCGGCGCCCTGGCTGAGGCGGCTGTCCGACGCTCTTCGCTGACGGACGAACGCCGCCGCCGTACACGGCGCCAAACAGGTGTTGCCGAAGGATTCGGCCCGGGCCTATCGTCGAGAGCATGAGCAAAGCCCCAATGCCGATCGCCTCGGCGCAAGAGAAGAACGTCGATTCCGAGGCGCTGCGCGCGCTTGCCGCCCGGACGCCGGCGCTGCCTTTCGAATCCGTCACGGTGAAGATCACGCCGGCACAGCGGCTCGGCGCCATCTCGGCCAGCGCCGCCGACGCGCATGGGAACATCTACGTCTACCACCGGCCGAGAAAGGAAACGCTGCAGGATCCGATCGTGGTGATCGATTCCGAGGGCAACCTCGTGCGCTCCTTCGGCAAAGGCCTGGATCCTATGCCGCACGGCATCGAGTTCGATCCGGACGGCAATCTCTGGACCGTCGATGCGCACACCTCGATGGTCCGCAAGCTCACGCCGAAAGGAGACGTGCTGCTGGAAGTGAGCGTCGGCGACATTCCCTTCCCCGACAAGCTGTTCTGCGGCGCGATCGGCGTCGCCTTCAGGAAAGACGGGCACTTCTATGTCGGCGACGGCTACTTGAATGCCCGCGTCATCGAGTACACCGCCGACGGCCGGAAGGTGCGCGAATGGGGCCGGAAGGGCAGCGGCCCCGGCGAATTCAATCTCGTGCACGAC
>CAZZLX010000588.1:0-2919 GCA_964655235.1 uncultured Rhizobium sp. | reverse complement strand
ATGTCCTGGCGATGCGCGTGTCGACCGGGCAGGTGCCCCAGTCGAGCGTGTAGCCGACGCGAAGCTGCGACAGGTCGACCGGCACCGGATCGAGGAAGCTGTCGCTGTCGATCGGCCGCGACAGCGGGTCGCGCTCGTCGAAGGCAGCCTGGGCCGAGAGCAGAAGGCAGGTGTCGGCGACGGTGCGGCCCATCGGCCCATGGGTCGGGATCATGTTCCAACCCAGAGCGCGCTTGTCGGTCGGCACCAGGCCGGGCGAGGGGCGGAAGCCGACGACGCCGCAGAAAGCGGCGGGGATGCGAAGCGAGCCGCCGCCATCGGAACCGGTGCAGATCGGCAGCATCGAGGTCGCAAGCGCGACGGCGGAGCCGCCGGAGGAGCCGCCCGGGGTCCGCTTGGGATCGAACGGGTTGCCCGACGGACCGTAGACCGGGTTGTTGGAATTGGCGCCGGCGCCGAATTCCGGCACGTTGGTCTTGCCGACGACGATGGCGCCGGCCGCCCGGCAGCGCGCGACCATCGCGTCGTCCTGCTTCGAGCGGTTGTCGCGGAAGATCGGGGAACCGAAGCTGTTGATCAGTCCGGCCGCGTCATCCAGATCCTTCACGCCGAGCGGAAGGCCGTGCAGGGCCGGCAGATCGTCTCCGGTCATCACGGCCTTCTCGGCCGCCTTGGCCTCCTTCTGCGCCCGATCCCAGATGGTGTCGGTCACCGCCTTCACCGCGTGGTTCACCTGGTCGATGCGGCGGCGGCAGCTCTTCAGCAGCTCGACCGGCGACAGCTTGCGCGCGCCGATCAGGCGGCGCGCCTCGACGGCGGAGAGGTCGCAGGGCTCGGTCATCCTTTGGATCTCGCAGATGGTGGGGCGAGAGCAGTATAGCGCAAAACTAAGGCCGAACGCCCGGTGTCTCGATCGGCATGCCGCGGGCGCGGTTCATCAGGTAGAGCGTCAGGTCGACGTACTCGGCTGACCCGTAGGCATACGGTTCGGCGCGCATGCCGATCAGGCAGTTGCGGAGCCGCCGTTGCAGCGAGCCCAGGCTCTGCCATTCCAGCCGGTAGATCGGATAGCCGGTCGGATGTGCCTGCGGGATCGTTGCCGCAGCGAGCTTCTTGCCGAAATTGTCGTCGTGGCATTGGGCACAGGAGAGGTTGAGCTGTCCCTGGCGCCGGGTGAACAGGTCCTCGCCGGCCTTGATGAAGGGAGCGAGCTTCGGATCCGCCGGCAGCGAGATCGGCATGTCGCGTGACTGGCGCGCGACTGCGGCGCTCAAGCCCAGAAGCTCCCGGCTCTCGTGGCGCAACGGCTCGGCCTTCTGATTTTCAGTGCGGCAGAGATTGATCCGCTGCTCGAGGTCGATCGGGCGGCTGCTCCCCCCGGAGAAGGCGGGGTAGCGCGCGGCGGTGCCTGCCATGGACGAGATCGCGCCATGACAGTCCGCGCAGGACTTCGCTGCGGCGCCCTGGCGCCGGTTCCACATCGCTTCGCCGTCGAGCACGCCCAGCATGCCGGGGTTGGCGATGTCGTCGTCCTGCATTGCCTGAACGGCAGCGCTCATGTCGTGGTAGCCCGAGCGGCGCTCCGCGTTGGGGGTCTCGGCGCGAGCGGTTCCGACCAAAAGAAGGCAGGCCGCGGCCAGCCACTGCCGAAGACTCATGCGACGGTGATCGAGACGGTCTCTTCGACCTTGAAGCCCTCGTCGCCGGTCCAGCGGAAGAAGAGGACGCCGGTCTCGGTCGCGGTGGTGAAGAACGAGATGAACGGGTTCGCCGCGATCGCCGAGGACAGCTTCATCCGGCAGACCTCGACGCCGTTATAGGTGCAGATGAAATCCTCGATGATGTTGCGCGGGATCATCGTGCCGTTCATGCCCGGGCGGAAACCGGTCTCCATCGGGTGCTGGATCAGGGTCTTGATCTCGAACACCTCGCCGCGCTTCGCCGTCCTAGGCATGCGGATGAGTGCGTTGGCCATCAGGTCACGTCCTCGGTGCAGGCGGCGATCGTGACGATCACCTCGGCGCTCGCGGACCAGAATGTCCCGTCCGAGAGCTCGGCGATCGCGACCACGCGCTGAGAGTCGGCGAGCTTGATGTGGGCGGAGACGATCGCCTTGCCGGCACGCGGGCCGATATAGGCGTTCAGCACGTGGGCCTGCGGGTTCTTCTCGTTGAAGACGTGTATCGCCTTCACATGGTCCTTGGCGGTCATCGGACTCTCGACCGAGACCTTCATCGGCACAGCGTTGCCGTTCTCGACCAGCGGCGGGATATCGAGCGAAATCCTGCCGGCGTTCACCTTCTTCCCGCCGGTCACCTCCTGGATCGCGGCCTCCAGCATCTCGGGCGTCGCCCGCGCCGGAGAGACGGGGAGAACCGTGATCATGGCGAGGGCGCCGGAGGCGGCGAGGAAGCCGCGGCGGCTCAAGATCGCCTTCGTGTCAGGATCCATCGGTCTAGTCCTTCAAGGTCGTCAGGTAGGCGACGACGTCCTCGATCTGCTCGGCGTTCAGCAACGGCTTGTCGGCGAACGGCCGGGCCACGCGCGTCAGCCCCTCGGTCCGATAATAGGGCGGCATGATCGTAGCAGGATTGAGGCGAGTGGCATCGACGATCCTGAGCCTCAGTTCATCCTCTCTCCAACGGCTCCCGGCTCCCGAAAGATCCGGCGCCAGGTTGCCCTGGAACCTTTCTTCCGGGATCGGCCCGGTATGGCAGAGGAGGCAGAGCCCGACCTGCCGGTTGGCGACGATGGCACGACCCCGCACCGGATCGCCTGGCCTGCCGGTCAGCGACGCGGGGATCGAGTCCTCTGCTGCCGTCGCTCCAGCGAACATCGCCGAAAGCAGCGACACCGCGATTGTCGCCTTCATCAGCATCTCGAAAGGGAAGGCGAGGGGCGGCTTCGGAAGCCGCCCCC
>CAZZLX010000587.1:0-2920 GCA_964655235.1 uncultured Rhizobium sp. | reverse complement strand
CGAGGCGGAGACGATCGCGGCGATCGCCGGCACCGGCGCCATGAAGAAGGTGACAGGCACGAGAAGTGCCGTCGCCATCGTCGCGGTCAGGCCCGGCATCGCGCCGACGAACAGCCCGAAGCACGAGGCGATCAGCATCACCATCAAGGTGTAAGGCTCGAGCAGCAGCCCGAGCGCCTGAAGCATCACCTCCATGCGAACCACCCAGAATAAGGCTCGAGCACGCCCCAGGGGAGCGGCACCAGCAGCAGGTCGACGAAGAAGAACTGGATGACGACGCTGGCGACGACCGAGATCCCAAGCGCGCGCAGCCAGCGGCCGTTGAGGTGGCCGATCAGCACCCAGAGGATCAGCACCGAGCAGGCGAAATGGCCGATGTCGTCGGCGAGCAGCGCGTAGAAGCCGAGGCAGCCCAGGATCAGCACGAAGCCGAAGACGTGGTGGGCCGAGCGCGACCATTCGCCGAGCTCGAGCAGCGGCTGGCCCCGCCGCTCGGCGATGCCGCGGACGATCAGCATCATCCCGCAGATCGCGAGACCGATGCCGAGGATCGTCGGCAGGAAGCCGGGGCCGTAGGGGATATGGGTGGCCTTGGGGAAGTACCAGGCCTGCGAGACGACGGCGGCGCCCAGCAAGGCGACGACGAAGCCGACGATGGCATCGTTGAACTTCATGGGAGCGGAACCGCTCGCCCGGCTGGCGCCGGGCGAGCCCCGATTCCTCTAGCCTACTTCTTCACCATGTTGAGCGCGGTCATGATCCGCGTGGTGAATTCCTCGTGCTCCTTCAGGAAGGCGGTGAACTCGGCGGAGGTCCGCCAGCGCATGCCGAAGCCGCGTGCCGTCATGGCATCCTTGAACTCGGCGCTTTCGTAGATCTGCTTCAGCGCCTTCTCCAGGGACTGGACGATGTCCTGCGGCAGGCCCTTCGGCCCCGCCACGCCGCGCCAGGCGCCGCCTTCGAAGGTCTTGCCGATCTGCTCCTTGACCGTCGCGATGTTCGGGAACGCCGGAATACGGTCGTCGCTCATGACCACGAGCGGCTGGATCTTTCCGGCCTCGATCAGGGCCTTGGCCTCAGGTGCCGAGCAGGTGACGAAGTCGAGGCCGCCGGCCGCGAGTTCCTGGAGGCTCACGGCGGCGCCGTTGCTCGGGATGAAGGTGATGGGCTTGGTGTCGATGCCTTGATCGATGAAAAGGCCGGAAACCGGAATGTCCCAGCTGCCGCCGCACGACCCGCCGCATCCGATCTTGAACTTGGAGGGATTCGCCTTGATGGCCGCGAGCGCGTCCTTGAGAGTCTTGTAGGGGCTGTTGATCGGAGCGTGGAAACCGGCCGGATCGAAGTTGTACTGCGCGACCGGCGTGAACATGTCGCGGGTGATGTCCGCCTGGCCCAGGAGCTTGTACTGGGCGTAAGGGTAGATGACACCGATCGTGTACCCGTCGGGGCGTGCGGTCGCGATGTTCGTGTGGCCGACCACGCCGCCGGCCTGACCCTGGTTCACGACATTGAAGGGCTGCTTGAAGATGTCCTGCAGCTGCTTGGCCAGCAGCCGGCCCGTTGCGTCCGTTCCGCCGCCGGCCGCAGCCGGGACGATGATCGTGACCGGACGTTCCGGCCAAGCGGCCTGCGCCTGCGGTGCGAGGCCTGCGAGGAAGGCAACGCCGCAGACAAGCGAAAGGAGATGCCGTCGCATCATTTGGGACTTTCCTCCGGTAAGGATCGCGGTCGCGGCTCCGCCGACGAAACGATCCGGTTTCAGGGCGCTTCTTTCGAGCGCTGCCGAAGGATAGGCAGCGGTCGGGCGGCGTGACAAGGCGCCGCACCGGCCGCATGAAACGATGCCTGTTTTTCAGGCTCCTTTGCGCCGGGTTTTCTGCTTCCTGGTGCCGGTCTGCGCGACCGCTGCGCGGGCGATCTCGACCCACGGTCGGAGCGCGTCCGGATCTTCGAGCGCGTCCTCCGGCGGGGCGTAGAAGCCGAGGCTGTAGCCGGGGGTCTTGGAGGAAGGGCGGAAGCGCTTGAGGCCTGCCGCCTCGCAGGCGGCCTTACCGTCGCCCGCGGCCTTCAGATACAGCGTATCCTTCCAGACGATCCCGACGAAGCCGCCGTCGAGATAGAAGCCGTGGCCGCCGAACATGCGCCGGCTCGTCACCCGGCCGAAGGGCTGGAGCAGCTCCTCGACGAAGGCGGCGAAGCCGGCTGCCATTCAGGCTTAGTGCTGGTATTGGGCGAAGAAGTCGTTGCCCTTGTCGTCGACGACGACGAAGGCCGGGAAGTCGACGACCTCGATCTTCCAGATCGCTTCCATGCCGAGCTCGGGATACTCGAGCACCTCGACCTTCTTGATGCAGTCCTGCGCCAAGCGCGCGCCCGGGCCGCCGATCGAGCCGAGGTAGAAGCCGCCGTGCTTCTTGCAGGCGTCGGTGACCTGCTTGGAGCGGTTGCCCTTGGCCAGCGAAACGAAGCCGCCGCCGTTCGCCATCAGCAGGTCGACATAGGAATCCATGCGGCCGGCGGTGGTCGGCCCGAACGAGCCGGTGGCGTAGCCCTCGGGCGTCTTCGCCGGACCGGCGTAATAGATCATCCGGTCCTTGACGTATTGGGGCAGGCCTTGCCCTGAGTCGATCCGCTCCTTGAGCTTCGCATGCGCGATGTCGCGCGCGACCACCATCGGTCCGGTCAGTGAGACGCGGGTCTTGATCGGCAGCTTCGAGAGGATCTGGCGGATCTCGCTCATCGGCTTGTTGAGGTCGATCTTGACCACGTCGCCGCCGAGCAGGTCGCCGGTGATCTCCGGCAGGTACTGTGCCGGGTTGTGCTCGAGCTCCTCGATGAACACGCCCTCAGCGGTGATCTTGCCGAGAACCTGGCGGTCGGCGGCGCAGGAGACGCCGATGCCGATGGGGCAGGAGGC
>CAZZLX010000586.1:0-2921 GCA_964655235.1 uncultured Rhizobium sp. | reverse complement strand
CAGGGCCGATGGGCCCTCCGCGCCTGGCGGGCATGCGGCCGCGGGCGTTCGGCCGCTCCTCCATGGAGCCCGCCGACTGGAGCAGCCGATTGCGACGCCTCGTAGTCACGCGCGGCAGACCCGAATCGGACTTTGCGCGCCTCGCCCCGTCGTCCTCGGGAGGGCCGCCGCAATACCGCGCCGGTATATCGGCGAGCACCCGCTGCACGACGCGACAATACGAACCGGCAATCCGTTGCCACGTGCCTGCGAGCCCCTCTGCGAAAGCCGTTCGCACGCGCGCCGGATCGACGACCGCCGCGAAGTTGGCGACGATATCGGCACCGTTCGAGAGACCGCGGATAGGGATGCGTCGCGTGTCGACCCGGCGGTGAGTCACGATCTAGCCTCCCCCCCGAGAACCGGCGCGTGGATCAGCCGTTGCCGAGCTTGGTGCGTCGCCCTTCGCTCCGGGACACGCGGCACGGGTCGTCCGGAATGCTGCGCGATCGCAAACGCATCAACAGTCCGATCTGGATCATGATCAGCATTGCCACCACGACGGTTCCTTCCCCTAGTCGCCGCCTCGTTCGCCGTAATCGGCTGCGAACGGTTTCATTTCGAGGATGGTCGCCATGCGAAAGTTCGTCACGTCGGCGGTTGGGTTGGTCATCCTCGCGGGCGCATCCTATGGCAGCGTCGCATACCAGATTGGCAGCGAGATCTCCTCCGCCATCGGCATCTATGAGCGGCGACTGCTGGAGATCGATGGCGTCTCGGTAACGCGCCTGTCATACGAGAGGCGGCTGTTTGGCGGCGAGATCGTCTACGACATCGCCTGGCGGCCGTCGCGGGAAAATCCCATGAGACAACTGCTCGAGGCAACCCTCGGGCCGAACGCGCCGCCGGAGTTGCGTACCGCCGGTCAAATTCCAGTGCGCCACGGTCCTTGGGTTGGCAGGTTCGCCGCCGCGAGGGCCGAGATCCAGGAGACGCTTCCGGATGCCATGCGTCGGTTCTTGCCGAAGTACCCCGGCCAAGCCCCTTGGATCCAGGTCGACATGGTGCTCGATTGGTCGCGCACGTTGACGGCCGATCTCCGGTTCGTCGATTACTCGGGTCGCGTGGGCGATCCAGCCGATGCGAGCGCGATCGAACTCGCTCTCGACGGCCTCGCCGGCAAGATAACCGTTGCCGACACCACAGCCGCCGTAGCGGCCGAGTTCACGCTTCCTCGGCTTCAAATCGGCCATCGAACCCAGCAGCTTCAGCTTCGCGACATCCGAATGACGAGCGCCGACAGACGTACGCCGACAGACACAGTCAAAGGCGAATTCGTCGTCGGTGCGCTGTCGGCCGAGGACAAGGGCGCACATCCCCTGATGCTTGCTGCCGGGCCTTTGAGTCTCGAGTTCGACGCCGAGCGTTCGTGGCCATATCTGTGGACCGGCCGATCAGGCTTCGATCTCAAGAGCCTGACGGCGGATGCCGCAGGCAAGAGAGTCTCCCTCTCCTCTCTCTCGGTCCGCTCGGAGACCAAGAGAAATGGCGAGCGCGTCACCTTGAGCAGTTCCCTGGATGTGGGGCCATCTACCTTTGCCGGGGCGAACTTACCGGCACTCGTCCTGCAGCTTTCGGCTCACGACCTAGAAGGCAGGCCGCTGAGCGACCTGCTCGAAGCTGTCGAACTGGCCGCCATCCATGAACCCGACAGCTTGCTCGACCTGATTCTGGCGCGGATGCCGCTGCTCGGCGAACAATTGATGACCGCTGGGCCCAAGCTCTCGCTCGATCGTTTTGCCCTTTCGGTGCGAAAAGCTGACGACCTCGGCGTCACGTTCAGCGCCGGGTTGGCGCCAGGTACCAAGATTCCATTCGATCAGATCGATGTCCTTGTGGAGGCTCTGGAGGCACACACCACCATCGTCGCCAGCCTTGGCGCGATAGAGGAACTCCTCGTGCTCGCCGAGCGTCTCGATGCAATCGCGGACGATCGCCTGCCCTTTAAGGCTCAGCATGACGCTAAGGTTCGGGAGCGGTTCGCCCAGGCGAGAACGGCGATTGCCCGACAGCCTCTGATTTCCATCGACGGGGACACCATGCGGCTCGACGTCCGCTTGTCCCGCGGCAAGCTCGAAGTCAACGGCAAGCCCGTTGAACTTTTGCAGGCGCTCGGAACCTTCGGGGAGATCGCGAGTGGACTAGTCGACGTGATCTCCGCGCCGAGTCCCGATCCGGCCCAAAGTGACACTCGCCCCGGCCGCGGTGAGAGTGGCTACACAAAGCTGAATGCGCTTGGAACGCCTTCATTCGGACGACTGTCTTTAGGGCCCGGCTTCGCTCCTGACCCAAAGAGTATCGCGCTAACCGCCAAAGGCAGAACTCCCCTGGACGATCGGCTGGGGCCCGAATGCATTGGCTTTGTTGATGCCGCGCGCCCCGACGTCGTGCTCGACTATGCGGCAGGATCGCGCAGCCTGCACATTTACGCAGAATCGAACGCGGATACGGCACTGATCATACAAACACCGGCTGGCCAGTGGATCTGCAACGACGATAGCCTGGATTCGAGTTTAGATCCGGCTGTTTCGATCGCTCGACCGATGCCGGGCAGATACACCATCTGGGTGGCAACAATTGAACGGGGAGAAGCTGATGCGACCCTGTTCTTCTCGGAGTCGAACCCTTCCCCTCGTCAACGCTGACATTTGCTAGAAGTCCCATGGCGCATCCAAGGTGGCTCCCGAGACGCGGATCGGCCAAATCCTGGCGTCTCCCGGAGTCCGGAAGATCCGGACCAACGGTTTCCGGTGCGCTGCTGCTCAACGTTGGAGCACCGGTGCTCTGATCCCTGAAAACTGGATCGTTTGAGGTTAGAGTTTTTCGGTCGTTTCCCGAGGCTGGGAAGGAGCGGAGAACGATGAAGGCGTCGAGGTTTTCGG
>CAZZLX010000585.1:0-2926 GCA_964655235.1 uncultured Rhizobium sp. | reverse complement strand
CACGAGGCCGCGCACGGCTTCGCCGCCAACTTCTTCGGCGACGACACGGCGAAGCGGATGGGTCGCATGAGCCTCAATCCGCTCCGCCACGTCGATCCCTTCGGCACCATCGTGCTGCCGGGCATCCTGCTGCTGATGCGGGCGCCGTTCCTGTTCGGCTACGCCAAGCCGGTGCCGGTGAACTTCTGGCGCCTCAATCCGCCGCGTCTCGGCATGATCATGGTCGCCGCCGCCGGACCGGCCATGAACGTGGCGATCGCCTTCGCCTGCGCCCTGGCATTCCACATCGTCGAGGACCTGCCGACCTATGTCGGCCCCTGGGCGGCGGAGAATCTGGAGAACGCCGTCGTCCTCAACCTGGTCCTGGCGGTCTTCAACATGCTGCCGGTCCCGCCGCTGGACGGCGGGCGCGTGCTGGTCGGGCTCCTGCCGCGGCCGCTCGCCTTCCAGCTCGCCAAGCTCGAGCGGGTGGGCATCCTGCTGGTGATCGGCGTGCTGTTTCTCCTGCCCCTGATCGGCCGCCAGCTGGGGATAAATCTGTCGATTTCGCCCTGGCTCATCGAGGCTCCGGTCGAGTATCTGTTGCGCGTGATCGTCACGCTGGCCGGGCTCGAATGAACACCGCTGTCGAATCCTTCGAAGATCAGAAAGAGGAGGTTCCCGAAGGGGAACGCCTGCTGGTCGACGTCGACGGCTACGAAGGCCCGATCGACGTCCTCCTGACGCTCGCCCGCGAGCAGAAGGTCGATCTCAAGAAGATCTCGATCCTGGCCCTGGTCGAGCAGTATCTGGGCTTCATCCAGGCGGCGCGCCGCATCCGCCTGGAGCTGGCCGCCGATTATCTCGTGATGGCGGCGTGGCTCGCCTACCTCAAGTCGCGCCTGCTGCTGCCCGAGCCTCCGGCCGACGAGGAGCCGACCGGCGAGCAGCTCGCGGAGGCGCTCCAGTTCCAGCTGCAGCGGCTCGAGGCGATGCAGCAGATGGCGGTCAAGCTGATGGCGCGCCCGCGCCTCGGCCGCGACACCTTTCCGCGCGGCGAGACCGTCGACGTCCGCGTGCGCAAGAAGACCACCTACGACGTCACGCTCTACGAGCTGCTGTCGGCCTATGGCGAACACAAGTCGCGCGGCGGCGATGCCGTCCTGCACATCGCCCCGACCGAGCTTCACGCGGTCGAGGACGCGATCAAGCGTCTGGAAGCGATGGTCGGCCGCATGGTCGACTGGCAGAGCATGAGCAGCTTCCTTCCCGACGCGCTCAAGCCCGGCATCGTCACCCGCTCGGCGATCGCCGCGACCCTGATCGCGAGCCTCGAGCTCGCGAAGAGCGGCGTGATCGAGATCAAGCAAACCGAACCCTTCGGCCCCGTGTTCGTGCGGGCCAAGCCGTCAACGAGCCATTGATGACCGAGCCGTCGCCTGCTGCCCGCCTGATCGAAGCCGTGCTGTTCGCGGCCGCGCATCCCGTCTCCGAGGAGGACCTTTCCCAGCGCCTGCCCGAAGGCACGGAGCTCGCGCCGATCCTCGCCGAGATCGAGGCGCTCTACGAGGGCCGCGGCGTCAACCTGACCAAGATCTCGGGCAAGTGGGCGTTTCGGACTTCGCCGGATCTCGCCGCAGCGCTGAATCCGGAGCAGGTGGTGCAGCGGAAGCTCTCGCGCGCCGCCGTGGAGACGCTGGCGATCATCGCCTACCACCAGCCGATCACCCGCGCCGAGATCGAAGAGGTCCGCGGCGTTGCCTTGAGCAAGGGCACGCTCGACCAGCTGATGGAAGCGGGCTGGATCAAGCCGAAGGGCCGCCGCCAGGCGCCGGGCCGTCCGGCCACCTGGGTCTCGACCGACGAGTTCCTCGAGCATTTCGGCCTCGACCGCATCGTGGACCTGCCGAACCTCGAAGAGCTGCGCGCGGCCGGATTGCTCGACAGCCGCGCCGGCGTCGCCACCATCGCGATGAACCAGGAAGAGGCCGAGGCGATGGCCGACGTCGCCGAGAGGGAACGCGACGAGGAAGAGGCGAAGGAGCGCGAGGAGCGCCGCCAGGCCCAACTCGGCGACGAGGACGAGGAGGGCGCGTCGATCGAACCCGCCGCCGGGGCCTCCGACGAGGATGAAGGCGCCGAAGAGGCGGAGGACGGCGACGACGCCGGCGACGACGAGGACCCGGACGACGAGGACGAGGACGAGGACGACGAAGACTCGGACGATGAGGACGAGGACTCGGACGACGAGGATGTCGAAAACGACGAGGATGATGACGACGACCTCGACGATGAAGACGACGAGGACGAGGACGAGGACGAGGAAGGCGACGACGAAGACGGCGAGAAGGACGAGTCCTCGCCGAAACGGTCGCAGTAATAGCCCATGCGGGGAGGGGGCAGGGCCGCGGCGCTTCTCCTCGCTCTCCTGGCGCTCGCAGGTGTCGCCGAGGCCGGGCAGGTCCGCTCCGACGTACCCGAGCGGATCGATCCGGGCGCCCGCTATCTGATCTTCATCCAGGGACCGGCGCCGGGCGAGCCGGTCGCCAATGCCTTCGCCCATCGCGGCTTCGAGGTGCTGACCGAGCGCCGGCCGGCCAATCCCGATCCCTTCGATCTCGCGCGACGCGCCGCGGAGCAGGTCCGCAAGCTGGTGGTCGGCGGCGTCACGCCGCCGCGCATCGCGATCATGGGCTTCGACGTCGGCGGCACCGCGACGCTCATCGCCTCCGCCCGGATCAAGGATCCCGATCTTTCCTACGTCGTCCTGGCCGGCTGTGGCCTCGACGACCGCTACGAGCGCTTCGCGACCCAGCTCGCCGACCAGATGGCCGGGCGCATGCTGCACCTCTGGGAAAAGACCGATCCGCAGGCCGAGAGCTGCCAGCTTGCCTTCTCGAAGGCCAAGTCGCTCGACAGCGACGAGAAACTGCTCTCCAACGGCGGC
>CAZZLX010000584.1:0-2936 GCA_964655235.1 uncultured Rhizobium sp. | reverse complement strand
GAACGGTTGATTTCCCTACCCGCAGCTGATGATCTCCCGACGCCATCCACCCCGTTACCGCGAAGCCGGAATAGTTCCCTCAACCCGCCGCTCAACCTGTGATCATCCTGGTCCCCGGCAACCGCGGATTTAATCGCGGAATTGGTGATCCAATACTGTGCATGGTGCCGGACGCCGCCGAGTGCTGGCGAGATCAATCCCGCAGATGCGCAGATTCCAGCTCCGGGAGACAGTCATGGCGAAGCTATATCTACTTGTCAGTACGGCGATTGCCGCATTGAGCATCGGCTATTCAGCCCAAGCTCTGGACAAGAGCTGCAGGACACTCACCTGCATGGATCACACGTCCTCCAATCTCTCTTCGGCGACCACAGGCTCCGTGTCGACGCCTGGCTCCGGAACCATCGGGACCGGCTCAGGCGGTGGCATCGTCGCCGGCGGACCGGGGACCGGATCCGGCGGAACAGGCACTGGTGGAACGGGCGCAGGCGGAACAGGGTCGGGCGGTACGGGCTCCGGTGAGACCGGTACTGGCGGCAACGGCACCGGGGCCACGGGCACCGGTGGATCCGAGACGGGCAGTGGCGGCACGGGAGGCACGGGCGGAACCGGTGGGACGGGCGGAACCGGCACCGGCGTTGCCGTCAATGTCGGCGTGGATGCCGACGTGAACGCCAATACCGGCGGGACGGGAACGAACGTCGGCATCGGCGTCGGTGCCGCAACCGATGTCGCAGCCGGAGGCACCGGAACGGGCCTGGGCGTGACCGGAACGGCCAATGTGGGCGCGGGAACCGGCGCCGCGACCGGATCAGGTTCCACGCCGGGTCTTGGCCTCAACGTCTCTGCGACCGCGCAGGCCAATCAGAATGCGACGGAAGCGGCGATCACGCGTGACCTCAACAACGCGGCGCTGTCGGTTGCGATCGGCGCCGCTGTCCAGGGATCGACGGCCACCAGCGGCACGACAAGCCTGGGGACTGCGGCAAACGCCAGTGCGGGCACGGGCAGCCAGCGAGGCAACCTCGGACTCGGCGTTAACGCCAATGTCGGGGCCGCGTCGTCCGTCGGCGGCCCGGGCATCGATGTCGGCGTCGGCGTCGCAGTCGGCGGCAATACCGAAAGCGCCGGCCTTGGCGGGTCCAGCGTCGGCGCAAGTGCCGGGGTGAGCGGGGGCGGCTCTGCGGGCTCGACCGGGGGAAGCGCCAGCGTCGGTGCCGGCACGAGTGTCGGAGCCGGGACGGGCGGCGGTACCGGGAACAGCGCCGGCGTGAGCGCTGGCGTGAGCGGCGGAGTCAGTGGCGGCGTCGGCGCCGTTGTGAGCGTCGGCGGCAGCGGAACCGGCGCGGGGGTCAGCGTCGGGGCAAGCACCGGGAGCGGCAGCGCGACCGGCGGCACGTCGGGCTCCGGCGCCAATGTCGGGGTCAGTGTCGGCGGGACGAGCGGCACCGGCGTGAGTGCCGGCATCGGCGGCGTCGGTGCGAATGTCGGTGTCGGCGGCTCGACCGGGACGGGAGCTGGCGTCGGCGTCAGCGTCGGCGTCGGTCTCGGAACGAACTAGTCAGCGGCTAGGCGCGGCAGCTCCGTCGCACGACGGCTGCCGCGCTTGACCGCCTCTTCCGACGGCGCCACTTTCGCTCTTCGCCAAGGAGAGCTCGCATGTCCCGCATCGCCTACGTCAACGGTCGTTACGTTCCGCACAACGACGCCATGGTCCATGTCGAGGACCGTGGATACCAGTTCGCCGACGGCGTCTACGAGGTGGCAGCGGTAATCGGGGGCAAGCTCATCGACGAGGAGCCGCATCTCGATCGCCTGGACCGCTCGCTGCGCGAGCTCAGGATTGCCTCGCCGATGGCGCGGCCGGCGCTCAAGGTCGTGATGCGCGAGGTGGTCCGGCGCAATCGCCTCAAGAACGGCCTCGTCTACATGCAGGTGACCCGCGGCGTCGCCCGGCGCGACCATCCGTTCCCGAAGAACGCGACGCCGGCCCTGGTGGTGACGGCCAAGCGGCTGACCATGCCGGGCCAGAAGGCGGTCGAGGACGGCGTGAAGATCATCACGATCCCGGACATCCGCTGGGAGCGCTGCGACATCAAGACGGTCGCGCTCCTTCCCAACGTGCTCGGCAAGCAGAAGGCACGCGAGTCCGGAGCCTTCGAGGCATGGCAGGTGCGGGACGGGCAGGTGACCGAGGGGACCTCGACCAACGCCTGGATCATCACCCAGGACGGCGAACTGGTGACGCGGGCCGCGAGTAACGAGATCCTGAACGGGATCACCCGGCTGACGATCCTCAAGCTCGCCGAGCGCGAAGGACTTCGCTTCGTCGAGCGCGCCTTCTCGGTCGACGAGGCCAGGAAGGCCCGAGAGGCCTTCATCTCGAGCGCGACCTCCTTCGTGACGCCCGTGACCCAGGTCGACAGCCAGGTTATCGGGAACGGGAAGGCCGGCTCGTTCACGCTTCGGCTGCGCCAAGCGTACGAGCAATATATGTCGAGCGAAGGGGCTACAGCATGAAGCTAAATCATGTTTTTAGGAATTTTCTGTAATACACGGATAATTTATCACTATTTCAGTTGAGGGCGAAGGCGTTGACCGTCTGCGGGACGGGTGTACCCTTGTGTTCGCAACGGCGAGCGACCACCTCCGTTAACGGTCGTCTTGCCCGGCCGTCCACGAGCCCAACCTCCCAAACGAGGGGCTCCAACAACCAAGAGAAGGGGACACCCCAATGTCCAGTGAGAAAAATCAAAACGTTCAGGATGTTTTCTTAAACTACATCCGCAAGAACAAGACCCCCGTCACGATCTTCCTCATCAACGGCGTCAAGCTCCAGGGAATCGTCACCTGGTTCGACAATTTCTCCGTCCTGCTCCGCCGCGACGCCCATTCGCAACTCGTCTACAAGCACGCGATCTCTACCGTGATGCCGG
>CAZZLX010000583.1:0-2939 GCA_964655235.1 uncultured Rhizobium sp. | reverse complement strand
TCGCCGATACGCATGATCACCGCATCCACCAAGCCGCCGCGATAGCCGGAGAGCAATCCCAGGAACACACCGAGGATCACGGCGCCGAGAACGGCCGTCGGCGCCACCGTCAGCACGGTGCGGGCACCCCAGATCAGGCGCGAGAGGATATCGCGGCCGAGATGGTCGACGCCGAGCCAGTGGGCGGCGGACGGATAGGGATCGGCGATCAGCGCCGGATCGATCTTGTTCGGCGGGTAGGGCGCGACCCACGGCGCGAACAGGGCCAGCAGGCACCAGGTGAGCAGGATCAGCCCGCCGCAGGTTCCGATCGGCGAGCGGGTGAGCAGGTCGCGAGCCTTCGCGAGGAATCCTGTCGGCGCTGACCTCGTCCCGTCGCGGACGGCACCGACGCGGCCAGCAGGAACGTCGTGGCTGATCTCGGTCATACGCGGATCCGGGGATCGAGCGCCATGTAGCCGAGGTCACCGAACAGCTGGGTCAGCATGGTGACGCTGACCGCGATCAGGGTCCCGGCCTCGATCACCGCGATGTCCTTGGCCAGCGCCGCTTCCAGCATCAGGCGGCCGAAGCCGGGATAGGCGAACAGCGTCTCGACGACGACCAGTCCCGAGACCAGGTAGTTGAGCTGCAGCAGGATCACCGTGAACGGCGTGATCAGCGCGTTCCGGAGCGCGTGCCTGGCGACTACCTGGTTGAACGAATTGCCTTTGAGCAGCGCCGTCCGGATATAGGGCGCCCGCATCACCTCGACCATCGAGGACCGGACCATCGCGATCAGGTAGCCGGCGTCATAGAAGGTGACGACCAGCACCGGCAGGACGAACTGCATCCAGACCGCCCAGCCGGAGTCGGCGCGGAGCGGGGAGGTGCCGGGAAGCCAGCCCAGCCAGACGACGAAGATCGCGAGCAGGAAGACGCCCATCGCGAATTCCGGGATCGAGGCGCATACCGAGGAGAAGACCGAGATGGCGCGGTCGAACCAACCGCGCTCGCGCATGCCGGCGAGCACGCCGAGCAGGATCGAGAGCGGCACGATCACGGCGAAGGAGATGAGGGCGATCAGCAGCGTGTTGCCGAGCCGGTCCCACATCAGCGCCGAGACCGGCTGGCGGAATACGATCGAGTCGCCGAAGTCGCCAGTCAGCGCCTTCCCCATGTATTCGAAATAGCGAACGATCGCCGGCCGATCGAGCCCCATCTGCTCGGTGAGGAGGGCGACCTGGTTGGCGCTGGCGTAGGGGCCGAGGATCTTGCTGGCGACGTCGCCCGGCGACAACTCGTTCAGGGCGAAGACAAGGAAGGACACCGCGAACAGCGTGAGCGCCATGTTCAACAGCTGCTTTGCCGTGTACCGCAGCATCGCCGCTCCAGGCGGTTGACGTCCATGAAATGAAAAAGCGGCTCCGCGGACGCCAAGGTCCGCGGAGCAACGCTGTCGTCAGCCCTGGATCAGGCGTCGATCCACATGTCCTTGGCGTCGATGTAGATGCTCGGATGGATCTTGTAGCCCTTGATCTTCTTGTCCGAATAGTTGAACACCGCGCGCCAAACGGGAACCACCGCCGGTCCTTCGTCGAGCATGATGCGTTCGAGCTTCGCCATGACGGCGCGACGCTTCTCGACGTCGAGGTAGCCCTCGGCCTCGGTCAGCAGCTTGTCGAACTCCGCGTTCGACCAGTTGGCCTCGTTCCAGGCCGCACCGGTGCGGTAGGCGAGCGCCAGGATCATCGTGCCGAGCGGACGATGCGCCCAGGTGGTGAAGCCGAACGGAACCTTGGTCCAGTTCTCCCAGTACTGGGCGGAGGGCATCACGTTGATCTTGCAGCGGATGCCTGCTTCCTTCCACTGCTCGACCATGGTCTGGACGGCCAGCAGTTCCCAGTCCGGCTGCGGACGGGCGTCGATGGTGACATCGACGCCGTTCGGATAGCCGGCCTCGGCCAGCAGGGCCTTCGCCTTGGCGATGTCCTGCTTCATGTAGCCGATGTTGGCGTACTCCGGGTGTACCGGCGCGACATGGTGGTGCTCGCCCGGCTTGCCGAGGCCGCGCAGCGAAGTCTTGAGCACCGCCTCGTTGTCGGTCGCCCAGCGGAGTGCTTGACGGACGCGCTTGTCGTCGAACGGCTTGATCGGATGCGTGCGCGCGACGGCGGTGTAGCCGGTGTCGACCGAGTTCACCTGGACGTGCGGCAGCTTTTCGACCGTCGGCAAGGTCGAGATCGCGCCCTGGTAGATCATGTCGACCTGCTTGGACGCCAGCGCCGCGACCTGGGCCGCGGAGTCGTCGCCGAGATCGATGATCTCGTAGCGGTCGATGTAAGGACCCTTGCCGTCCCAATGCGCGCGGCGGGCGACGTAGACCGAGCGCTTGCCGACCTCGTGCTCGACCAGCTCGAAGGCGCCGGTACCGTCGCTGCCGATGCCGAACTTGCCGCCTTCCTCGGGCGCGCAGATCAGGAAGGGATAGTGGTAGAGCGACTCGGGGATCGACAGGTTACCGGTCTGGCCGTTCAGCTTGATGGTGAAGTCGTCGACCTTCTGGATCGCGTTCGCGTCCCAGAGCTTGACCGACTTGCGCGGATTGCCCTTCGCGTCCTTCTTGCCGTCGTCGAACTCGGTGAGCATGAAGCCCTTGAACAGGCCGACCGTCGACGATCCGGTGGCGTCGTCGAGCGAGCGCTTGAAGTTCCAGATCGCATCGTCTGCGGTGAATTTGCGACCTTTGCGCCAGGTCACGTCCTTGCGGAGCGAGAGCGTCCAGGTCTTGAGATCCGGGGTGGCTTCCCACTTCTCGACCAGCGACGGCCGGGTCACGTTGTCGACGCCGGTGACGGCCAGGTAATCAAGCGTCTGGCGGGCGGAGTTGGCACCTTCGATCCAGGAGTAGGTGTGCGGGCTGGAGATATCCTGCACGCGCATGCCGATGCGGACGATTC
>CAZZLX010000582.1:0-2948 GCA_964655235.1 uncultured Rhizobium sp. | reverse complement strand
CTGCAGGATGCCCATCCAGTCGCGCTTCTCGAGCTCGTCCTTCCAGGCTTTGCTCGCGGCCATGTCCTCGATCATCTTGGTGAGCTTGGCACGCTCGGCGTCGGCGATCCCCGGCGGGGCGAAGAGGCCGCGCCAGTTGAACAGCTCGACGTCGATCCCCTGCTCCTTCAGCGTCGGCACGTCGAGGCCGGGAACGCGCTTGTCGGAGGAGATGGCGAGCGCGCGCAGCTTGCCGGCCTTCACCTGCTCGGAGAACTCGCCCCAGCCGGAGACGCCGCAGGTCACCTGGTTGCCCAGCAGCGCCGCCTGGGCGGGACCGCCGCCCGCGAACGCGACATAGGCCGCCTTCTTCGGGTCGAGGCCGTTCGCCTTGGCGATCATGCCGACCAGGATGTGGTCGGTGCCGCCGGCGGAGCCGCCGGCCCAGGAGACGGAGCCCACGTCCTTCTTCAGCTGCTCGACCAGGGTCTTCATGTCCTTGTGCGGCGAGGAGCCGGGGACCACGATCACCTCGAACTCGCCGGTGAGCCGGGCCAGCGGCACGGTCTGGGTCAGGCTGACCGGGCTCTTGTTGGCGATCAACGCGCCGACCATCACCATGCCGGCGACCATCACGCTGTTCTGGCGGCCCTTCCACTGGTTGACGAATTGCGGCAGGCCGACGGCGCCGCCGGCGCCCGGCACGTTCGTCACCTGGGCGTTGTTGATCTGCTTGTTGGCCTTGAGTACCGCCTCGATGGTGCGGCCGGTCTGGTCCCAGCCGCCGCCGGGTGCGGCCGGCACGAAGATCTGCAGCGTGTCGATCGCCTGGGCCATCGCCGGGCCGAAGCCGGCGGCGAGCGCGGTCGTCCCGACCATCGTTGAAAGCATCATGTCGCGACGATTAAGCATCAGCGTTCTCCCTTGATTGGGCATCCGGGGCCGTTCCGGGTTTCGTTGCGCACCGGCCATCACGGACTAGTGAAGCCGATTTGGACCGAAAAGCAAAGCCGGACCATGGGATAAGGCCACCCGGCCGTCGACCAAATCCCGCTTGGTCGCGCGCGTATTTTCCCGTATGTGCGTCGCTCCACGTTCAAAGGCACGCGCAGCGCACCGATGCCCAAGTACTCGCACCGCACCGACCCGTTCATCCTCTATCAGAACGCCGTGCAGTCGCCCGAAGGCGACATCCAGCTGATCGACCGCACCTACAGGAAGATCTTCGGCCGACCCGCCCGCAGCTTCCGGGAGGACTTCTGCGGCACGGCACTTCTCTCCTGCGAGTGGGTGAGGCTGGGCAAGGACCGGACCGCCATCGGCGTCGATCTCGACGCGCCGACCCTGCGCTGGGGCCGGAGGCACAATCTCTCGACCCTCACCGAGGACGAGCAGACGCGGATCGAGCTCGTCCGCGCCAACGTCCTCGATCTCGTCAAGCCCAAGGTCGACGTACTCGCCGCGCTCAATTTCTCCTGGTGGGTGTTCAAGACCCGGGCGCAGATGCTGGCCTATGTCCGGAACGCATACCGGTCGCTGAACCGCAACGGCATGCTGTTCATGGATATCTGGGGCGGGACCGAATCCCAGACCGAGCACACCGACCGGCGGCGCATCGCCGGCGGCTATACCTATGTCTGGGAACAGAGGTCGTTCGATCCGATCTCCTTCCATACCGATTGCCGCATCCACTTCGAGTTCCCGAACGGGAAGAAGCTCCGCAACGCCTTCGTCTACGACTGGCGCATGTGGACGCTGCCGGAGCTCAAGGACATCTTCGCCGAGGTCGGCTTCAAGGACATCCACGTGCTGTGGGAAACCTCCGACGCCAACGGGCGCGGCACCGGCATCTACCGCCGGACGGAGAAGGCGTCTGAAGAAGAGAGCTGGATCGCCTGCGTCGTCGGCAGGACGTGAGCGCGTCTGCGGCGCCCGGCTTCCGGCGCGCGCAATAGCTCACGTTAAGCACGCCCGGTTTATTTGCGTTTCCGGTCGATTTCGTCCGTCGGCCGGAAACACCGCCGAAGCCGCCGCTGTTGCAGAAGGGATCGCGACCTCCAGGCCGCGAGGCGCGCTCGCGCGCCAGCCCCTCTCGCACAGGAGACTTCGATGCGCCTCATCGCCCTGGCGGTCGTTCTCGGAACGACCCTCGCCCTTCCCGCCTTCGCCCAGACCTCGGGATCGACCGGCAGCCCGCCGCGTCCGCCCGCGGTGGCGACGCCGCCCGCCGTGGCTCTGAGCGCGCAGGACATGAAGTTCGTCAACATGGCGGCTGCCGGCGGCATGGCCGAGGTGGAGGAAGGCAAGCTCGCCCAGCAGAAGGCGACGAACAGCGCGGTCAAGGACTTCGCCCGGAAAATGGTCGACGACCACAGCAAGGGCAACGCCAAGCTGACATCGATCGCGCAGGCGAAGAACATCAAGCTGCCGAGCTCGATCGGCGACGAGCACAAGAAGACCCTGTCGGACCTGCACGGCAAGCGCGGCGCCGATTTCGACCGCGCCTATGTCATGTCCGAGATCGACGACCACAAGGCGACGATCCAGCTGTTCGAGGAACAGACCCGCTCAGGCCAGGATGCCGATCTCAAGGCCTTCGCCACCGAGACGCTGCCGACGCTGAAGCAGCACCTGCGATGGTCGAGAAGCTCGGAACCCAGGTCCAGGTCGGCCAGCGGAAGTAGGCGGCCTACGCGGCGGTGCCGATCGCCGCGCCGGCGATCGGCGCTACCGTGGGCTTGGCGACCGCGATGTAGGATTGGGTGGCCAAGAACATCGAGCGGTCGAGACGGCCGGCGTTGAAGGCGAGCTTGTCGTGCACCAGCAGATCCGGATCGACGACCAGGATCAGCTCCTCGTTGAACGAGAACGGCGGCACCGCCCCCATCTCGCATTCGGTCAGGCGCTTCGCCTCTTCCGGTGCGGCCAGCGCCGCCTTCTTGCCGCCGACCGCCTTGGCGATGCCGGCG
>CAZZLX010000581.1:0-2953 GCA_964655235.1 uncultured Rhizobium sp. | reverse complement strand
GCGGTACCACGGGCCCTTGACGGCGCCGATGTCGATGCTCGCGGCCTTCCAGAGATTGAGCTCGGCGACGTGGGTGCCAGAACGGTCGCCGCGCGAGATGAAGGCGGCTTTCCTTTCGCTGACCGCCTTGAGCGAGGCCGCGATGTCCTTCGAGCCTTTGATCCCGGCCGGATCGCTCCTCGGGCCGATCAGGACGAAGTCGTTGTACATGACCGGATGGCGCTTCGCGCTGAACCCTTCCGCGACGAACTTCTCTTCCTCGGCCCTGGCGTGTACGAAGACGACGTCGGCGTCGCCGCGGCGGGCGGTATCGAGCGCTTGGCCGGTGCCCAGCGCCACGACCCTGACCTCGACGCCGGTCTTCGCCCTGTAGATCGGGAGCAGATGGCCGAATAGGCCGGAATCCTGGGTCGAGGTCGTGGACGCGACGACGATAGACTTCTCCTGGGCGGCGAGTGGCGCGGCGAGCAGCAGCGCTGCGAACGACGCGAAGAGGAGGCGAAGACGGAACATGAGGGCCTCACCACGATGAACCGGGGGCCGGTGTGCGCATCGGCCATGCGGATACGATCAAATCCGGTGCCGCGTGTATATATGCAGCCTCGTGCGTATTCCAAAAGTCGGTTCGCGACCCCGAAAAGAGAAGGGCGGCGAGGCTTTCGCCCCGCCGCCCTTTGCCCCTACGCCCGGAGGCGATCGCTGGTTACGACTTGTCGAGGCCCCAGAAGATCTGGATCGGGGACTTCTTCAGGCCGGTGATGTTCTTTCGATGCGGAACCGGCTGGGTGTACTGCGCCAGCGGCACGAAGGGGATCACTTCCCAGAGACGCTTCTGGTAGGCGACGCCGATCTCCTTCTGCTTCGCGGGATCGGATTCGGCAGCGAACTTCGCCATCAGGTCGGTGGCTTCCTTGTCGCACGGCCAGCCGAACCACGCCTTGTCGCAGGCGGTGCCCACCGGGAGGCTGGTCAGCGGGTTGGAGCCGCCGGCGCCGCCGAAGGTGGTGTGGAAGATGTGCCAGCCGCCCTTGTCGGGCGCGTCCATCTTCGAGCGGCGGGTGATGATCGAGCCCCAGTCGGCGATGACCGGCTCGACGTTGGCGCCGATCTTCTTCAGGTTCTCGATCGTCATCAGCGTCAGCGCGTTCAGTGACGGGATGTCGGCGGCGCCGATCACCACGATCTTCTCGCCGTTGTAGCCCGACTCCTTCAGAAGCTGGCGGGCCTTCTCGAGGTTCTGCTTGGCATAGGGCTCGCCGCCGGCTTCCGAGCCGAACGGACCGCCGCAGACAAGCATCGACATGCAGGTGCGCCAGTACTTCTTGTCGCCATAGGCCGACTGTGCGTACTCGGCCTGGTCGACCATGAGCGCCAGCGCCTGGCGCGCCTTCACGTTGTTGAACGGCGGATGCAGGAAGTTCGGGCGCAGGCCGCCGTAGTTCTCCAGCATCGTGATGTTGCCGATCACGACGTCCGGATTCTTTTCGACGGTGGGGATCAGGTCGAGCGCCGGCTGGTCGAGCAGGTCGACCTCGCCCGAGTTGAGCGCTGCGAACACGGTCGCGGCATCGGGAATGACCTTGTATTCAACGCGATCGACCTTGACGACCTTGCCGCCGGCGATGCCGCTCTGCGGCTCCGAACGCGGAACGTAGTTCGGGTTCTTGTCATAGACGACCTTGGCGCCCGGAACCCATTCCGCCTTGTTGAACGTGAACGGACCGGAACCGATCGACTCGGTCACCGGCGTGTTCGGGTCGATCATCGCCTCCTTCTCGCGGAAGATGCCGCCATAGGCGGTCGACGTGCCCGGCATCATCAGCGTGAGAAAGCCGAACGGCTCCTTCAGCGTGATGGTGAACACCCGGTCGTCGACGTAGTCGACGCTGGAGACGTAGGGAGCGGCGACCTTGGCCACGGTCTCGCGGATGAACATGCGCTTCAGCGAAGCGACGACGTCCTTGGAGGTGACGTTGGTGCCGTCATGGAACTTGAGCGCCGGGCGCAGCGTGAAGGTGTACTTCAGCTTGTCCGCGCTGACGGTGAAGCCTTCGACCATCTGCGGCTTCACTTCCAGATTCTCGTCCCACGCGAACAGCGTGTCGTAGACGTTCATCATGTGCATGCCGGTGATGGTCGCCGTCGTCTGGTAGCCGTCCAGCACCTTGACGTCGGCGTGGGGCACCACGCGAAGGACCTTCTGGGCCTGGGCAGGCTGCGGTGCGGCGAAAGCGAGGGCCAGCGACGCTAGCCCCGCCAGTCCGGCCGCCAACCGGATCCTGGGTTTGGACATCTCTCTATCTCCCATTGTTGAGCCTCTGAACGCCGGATTGGGGATTTCGGCCCGCGGACGCTAGCACAGACCCGGGTCCTGTCGCTCCTTCGGCCTTGCCAGCAAGGGAAGGTTGAGCCGTCGCGACAGAAGGTCGCGAGAAGGGTGGTGCAGCTTGAGCAGGCCGTGACTCGCTTGTAGAAGCGCCGGCCTTCGCCTCCCCGGTCCCAAGCCGATTCGAAGACGGGTGCTGAGCCCCGCTCCTCGGAGTCGGCCGGTATGAGCGGGTTTTTTCAAATGACTCGCTCTCGGACCCTCCACCGAATATAGTTGGGCGGCTGTTTCGTGCCCCTAGATCTTCGATGGGAGGCCACCGTGGAGTGGAGCGAAGACCGAGTTCAGCAACTTAAAGATATGTGGTCGAAAGGTATGAGCGCGCGTCAGATAGCTGAGACTCTCGGGGGTGGGGTGACCCGTAACGCGGTGATTGGAAAGGCGCATCGTATCGGCCTTTCCCAGCCGAGCCCGGCCAAGGCGAAGCCGAAGCCGGCGATGGTCGCGATGGTCAGCGACCGCGGCTGCCGGTGGCCCATCGGCCATCCGGGGGAAGCGGGTTTTCATTTCTGCGGTGCCCAGGCGGCGGCGGGACGTCCCTACTGCACGTCCCACTGTTCCTTGGCG
>CAZZLX010000580.1:0-2957 GCA_964655235.1 uncultured Rhizobium sp. | reverse complement strand
GGCCGGCGGCCGCAACATCCCGTCGGCGCAGGCGAACGACTGCATCTACGGGTACGCCGTCGGCCTCGACATGACCCGACGCGACCTGCAGGAGGCGGCAAAGAAGGCCGGCCGCCCGTGGGACATGGGCAAGGGCTTCGACCAGTCGGCTCCGATCACCCCCATCCAGCCGGCGGCCAAGATCGGCCACCCGGCCAAGGGCAAGATCTGGGTGAAGGTCAACGGCACGACCAAGCAGGAAGGCGATCTCGCCGACATGATCTGGAACGTGCCGGACACCATCGCCTACCTCTCGGGCCTGGTCGAGCTGGCGGCGGGCGACCTGATCTACACCGGCACGCCCGAAGGCGTCGGCCCGGTGGTCGCGGGGGATCGCATGGATGGCCATGTCGACGGCGTCGGCGACATCGCCATCACCTACGCGAAGGCCTGACCTTGGCGCGTCTTCGCGTCACTACCTGGAACATCAACTCGGTTCGGCTCCGCCAGGATCTCGTCCTCAAGCTCCTGGCGGAGACCAGGCCCGACGTGCTGTGCCTGCAAGAGATCAAGGTCATGACCGATCTCTTCCCGCACGATCCCTACGAGCAGGCGGGCTACAAGCATCGCGCCGTGCTCGGCATGAAGGGCTACAACGGCGTCGCGATCCTCTCGAAGACGCCGCTGGAGCGGATCGACGGGCCAGACTGGTGCAAGAAGGGCGACTCCCGGCATCTAACCGTCCGCATCGGCGGCGTCGAGATCCATAATTTCTACGTGCCCTCGGGCGGCGACATCCCCGACCCGAAGCAGAACCCGAAGTTCGCGCACAAGCTCGCCTTCGTCGACGAGATGGCAGACTGGTTCAGGAAGAACCGGAAGCCGAAGGACCCGATGATCCTGGTCGGCGACCTCAACATCGCGCCCCTGGAGCACGATGTCTGGTCGCACAAGCAGCTGCTCGACGTGGTCAGCCACACGCCGATCGAGGTCGAGAAGCTGGGCCATGTGCAGAAGTCGTCCGAGTGGGTCGACGCGGTGCGCCACTTCGTGCCCGCGGACCAGAAGCTCTACAGCTGGTGGAGCTACCGCGCGAAGGACTGGCGCCTCGCCGATCGCGGCCGCCGCCTCGATCATGTCTGGGTCACGCCGCCCTTGAAGAAGAGCCTCAAGGGCCACGCGATCCTGAAGGACGCGCGCGGCTGGGAGAAATGCTCCGACCACGTGCCGGTGACCGTGGACCTGGCGCTGTAGGCGTGCCCGACCTCCGCCCCTTCTTCGCTCCGCGCTCGGTCGCCGTCGTTGGCGCCGGGGAACGGGCGACATCGTCGGGCGGGGCGGTCTTGAAGAATCTCGGCGCCAGCGGCTTCACCGGCCGCGTCGTACCGGTCAACCCGAAGGGGGGCGTCATCCAGGGCAACGAGGCGAAGACGTCGCTCCGCGAGATCGCCGAGCCCTGCGACCTCGCGGTCATCGTCGTGCCGCCGCCGTCGATCCCGGAGATCGTGCGCGACGCGGCGGCGAGCGGACACAGGAACTTGCTGATCCTTCCCGGCGGCTTCGCCGAGGCCGGCGAGGAAGGAAGACGCCGCGACGCCGAGGTCCGCGCCTTCGCCGCCGAGAACGGCCTCACCGTCGCCGGCCCCAACTGCGCCGGCATCATCGGCTTAGGGTTCGCCGCGACGTTCCTGCGCGACCTGCCGAAGGGTGGCGGCGCCGCTTTGATCAGCCAGTCGGGCGCGCTCGCCGAGGAGGCGATCTGCGCCTCGCATCTCCGACACATCCCGCTCGGTACCGTGGTCTCGGTCGGCAACGCGATGCAGCTGGGCGTCGCCGACTACCTGGAGCATCTCGGCGGCGATCCCGCGGTCACCTCGGTGCTGCTCTATGTCGAGAGCATCGACGACCCGCGCCGCTTCCGCGACATCGCGCGCAAGGTGGCATCACGCAAGCCGGTGATCGGCCTGTTCGGCGGCCGCACGCTCGAAGGCGGCCGCGCTGCCGCGGCACACACCGGCGCCGTCGCCAACAGCGACGAGGCGATCGAAGACTTCGCAAGGGATTGCGGCATCGTCCGCGTCGAATCGATGCGCCGGCTCATGCTGGCGGCGAAGGGCTTCGGCCGTTTCCCGCAAGGGATCGGCCGGCGCGTGCTGATCCTCTCCAACTCAGGCGGCCCCGGCGTGCTCGCGACCGACCGCGCCTCGGCGGAGAAGCTCGACCTCGTCGATCTGCCGGAGCGGCTGAGACAGGTGCTGCGCCAGCGCCTGCCGGCCGAGGCCTCGGTCGCCAATCCGCTCGATCTGCTCGCCGACGCCCGCGAGGAGCGCTTCGCCGCCACGCTGTCCTCGGCGCTGGTCGAGACCGAGGCTTTTGACGCGATCCTGATGATCCATGTCGTGCCGTTCATGGTCGACGCCGGCCCGGTGATCGAGGCGATGGCGCCGCTCTGCCGCGCGGCGAAGCTGCCGATCATGCATTCCATGATGGGCACTCTTGTCCACCGCGCCGACTGGTTCCGGACTATGGAGGAAGCGGGTGTGCCGATGTTCGAGGACGCCGAGGCAATGGCCGAGTGCGCCGGCCTGCTCGCGCGATATCCGGCGGCACGCGCCCGCGCGATGGCCGGTGGCGATGGCCCGCCGGCGCTCAAGGGGAGAGGCTGATGGCGAAACGGATGACGCGCGCGGACCTCAGGGGCAAGGTCCAGACCGTACTCGGCACGATCGATCCGGCGAAGCTCGGATCGACGCTGATGCACGAGCACGTGCTCTGGGACCTGCGGAAGGGCGAGGCGCGGCTCAAGAACGACCTGGGACCCGAGATCACGCTTAAGAACCACTACGACATCTGGTACGGCACCCAGTATTCGCCCAGGAACGCGCAGCTCGACGATGTCGCGATCGCGATCGAGGAAGTGGCGCTGATGAAGGAGGCAGGCGGCTCGACCCTGGTCGAGCTCACCTGCGGCGGGCTTC
>CAZZLX010000579.1:0-2959 GCA_964655235.1 uncultured Rhizobium sp. | reverse complement strand
GCAAGAGCGTGACCGCTCTGTCGATCATGGGCCTGCTGCCGGTACCTCCCGGGCGCGTGACCGGCGGCGAAATCCTGTTCGAAGGCGCCGACCTCCTGAGGAAGCCGCCGAACGAGATGCGGAAGATCCGCGGCGGCGCGATCTCGATGATCTTCCAGGAGCCGATGACGTCGCTGAACCCGGTGTTCACGATCGGCGACCAGCTGACCGAGGCAGTGCGTTGGCACGAAGGCGTCAGCAGGGAAGCAGCGCGCGACCGTGCGATCGAGATGCTGAACAAGGTCGGCATCCCGTCGGCAAAGCGTCGGCTCGAGGACTATCCGCATCAGCTTTCCGGCGGCATGCGCCAGCGCGTGATGATCGCCATGGCGCTCTCCTGCAACCCGAAGCTCCTGCTCGCCGACGAGCCGACGACGGCTCTCGACGTCACCATCCAGGCGCAGATCCTGGATCTCCTCCGCCATCTTCAGGAGGAGTTCAAGATGGCGGTTATCATCATCACCCATAACCTGGGCGTGGTCGCCGAGTTCGCCGACCGCGTGCTGGTGATGTATGCCGGCCGTACCGCGGAGCAGGCGAGCGTGGAGAACGTCTTCGACCGCCCGGCGCATCCCTACACCGAGGGCCTCATCGCCAGCATTCCGGACCTCGATGCCGACGTGCATCGCCTGACCGCGATCCCCGGCACCCTGCCGAACCCGCAGAGCCTGCCACCGGGATGCCGCTTCCAGCCGCGCTGCGGCTATGCGCGCGACGCATGCGCGACCGGCCTGCCGCCGCTGGTCGGCGTCGAGGCCGCGCATTACGCCGCCTGCATCCGGCATACGGATTATCGCTTCGACGCGACGGTGGAGGTGGTCCGATGACCGTGCCGCCGCTTCTCGAGGTAAAGGGACTCACCAAGCATTTCCCGATCTTCGAAGGCTTCATCGTGCCAAAGCAGGTTGGTGCGGTGCGGGCGGTTGAAGACGTCTCGTTCTCGATCGGCGCCGGCGAGACGCTTGGGCTCGTCGGCGAGTCCGGTTGCGGCAAGACCACGACCGGCCGCCTCGTGCTGCGTCTGATCGAGCCCAGCCGCGGCGAGATCCTGATCAACGGCCGCAATACCGTGGGACTGTCTTCGGCCGAGATGCAGCCGCTGCGCCGGGAGATGCAGATCATCTTCCAGGATCCGTATGGCAGCCTGAACCCGCGCCTCACCGTCGAGGAGATCATCGCCGAGCCGATGGTGATCCACGGCGAGCGCTTCGGCCCCGATCTTCGCAAGCGCGTCGCCGAGCTCCTGGGCCTCGTCGGCCTTGCCTCCTTCCACGCCGAGCGCTACCCGCACGAGTTCTCTGGGGGGCAGCGCCAGCGCATCGGCATCGCGCGCGCGCTGGCGCTCAATCCGAAGCTGATCGTCTGCGACGAGCCGGTCTCCGCGCTCGACGTCTCGATTCAGGCGCAGGTGGTGAACCTGCTTCAGGATCTGCAGGCCGAGTTCAAGCTCACCTACCTGTTCATCTCGCATGACCTCGGCGTCGTCCGGCACATCTCCGATCGGGTCGCGGTCATGTATCTCGGCAAGATCGTCGAGATCGCGCCGAAGCGTCAGCTCTATGCCGCGCCGAAGCATCCCTATACCCAGGCGCTGCTCTCGGCGATCCCGGTGCCGAAGGCGAGGGGACGGCGCGAGCGCATCGTGCTCAAGGGCGATGTGCCAAGCCCGATCAATCCGCCGAGCGGCTGCCGCTTCCACACCCGCTGCCCGTTGGCGCAGGACATCTGCCGCCAGGCCGAACCGCCGCTGGTGCAGGTGGCGGCCGGGGGGCACATGACCGCCTGCCACTTCGTGGAGCCGGAGGCGGCGAAAGCGGTCGCGTGACGATCCTTCTCGACTTGGCCGTGCCGCGGACGCTCGATGTCTTGGTCGAGCGCTTCGGGAGCGGCCATCGCGGCTTTAAGATCGATGCTTGGCTCTTCGAAGGACCGCGGGCGCGCCGTGCGGCGGAAGCGCGACTGGGTGAGGCCGGCGTCACCGCGCGGATCCGCAGCGCCTACAAGCCGCTTGTCCACCACTTCCTCGAAGAGATGTCGTCGCCGAACGGCGCGCTGACCATCGAGCTTCCGGCGCACGACGCGGCCCCGGACGGCCGCTTCAAGCTCGAGGCCTATCCGCTGGCCGGCCTGATCGGGAAGACCGCTCTCGCCTTCACGAAGGGCAGCGAGCCGCTCGCCTATCGCGTGCGATCGGGGCAGGGATCCTGGGTTCGCGTATTCGCCCCCAACAAGCTGGTCACCGACCACCTCGACGCGATGACGCTTACGCCCTGCGGCTGGCTGCGCGTGCAGGACCCGGCGGGGGCGCTCGTGGAGGATGGGCCGATCAAGACGGAGTACGAGACCGTCTTCCACGAGGTCATGTCCGCGGTCGCGCAGCATCATTGGCCGCCGACGCAGCCGTTCTTCACGGCGCTCGAGATTTCCGCGACCCTGCCCGGCATCGAGACCGAACTCGCCTATGGCGACGAGGTCCTCAGCACCTCGGAGGCCCTGCATGAGGAGCTCTACTTCTCGATCGGCGAGTACCTGAAGCACCGCGCCGGCCTCGCGGCCAATGCCCGCACGCTGCAGCCGGGGCAGATCATCCCAGACATCGTGACCGCCGACGGGCCGGCCCGCGTCACCGTCACCGTCGGCGACGCGGTCGATCGCAAGATCCTGCCCGGACCCGTCCGCCTCGAGGATGCCGATCGCCCGCTCGCGCCGGAGCAGATCGAGGCTTTCACGGAAGCGCTCGGCGGCGAGAAGCGCGATATCGCATCGATCCAGGGACGCCCCGTGCTCGCGCGCCTCTACGACGGCGAGGGGCCGCCGTTCCTTCTCTCCGCGGCCCAGCACGCGAACGAGACCTCGGGCATCGTCGGCGCGTTGCGTGCGGCGGAGAGGCTACGCGCCGAGAAGCAGCGGTTTGCGTTCA
>CAZZLX010000578.1:0-2986 GCA_964655235.1 uncultured Rhizobium sp. | reverse complement strand
GCGATCGGCGAGGTGAAGGATCCCAAGGACGGCGAGGGCCTGATCGTCATCCGCGATTTCGACGGCCTCGCCGCGCTCGTGCAGTTCGGCGTGGTCGAGATCCACCTCTGGGGATCGAGCGCGGCGAAGATCGAACAACCCGACCAGATGATCTTCGACCTCGACCCGGACAAAGGCGTCGACTGGTCGCAGGTGGTCGAGGCGGCCGAGGAGATCCGCCAACGCCTCGACGCGGTGAAGCTCGTGCCCTTCCTCAAGACTTCCGGCGGCAAGGGGCTCCACGTCGTGGTGCCGCTCAAGCCGGAGGCGGACTGGACGCGGGTCAAGGACTTTTCGAAATCGCTGGCCGACGACCTTTCGCGCGACTTTCCCGACCGCTATACCGCGAACATGTCGAAGAAGGCCCGACCGGGACGAATCTTCATCGACTATCTGAGGAACGGCCGCGGCGCGACCGCGGTCGCGCCCTACTCGACGCGGGCGCGCGGCAAGGCACCGGTCGCGGTGCCGATCGCCTGGGACGAGCTGTCGCTCGGCGTTCGCGCCGACCAGTTCCGGGTCGACAACCTGATGAATCGCCTCGACCACCTGAAGAAGGATCCCTGGGAGGGATTCCGGAAGGCGGCGCGGCCCCTTCCGAAGAAGGCATAGGAGCCGCGCACGATCCAGGTCAGGCCGGCGCCACCAGCCGCTCGCGCATCAGCGTCCGCGTCTGTGCGAAGAGGGCGCGTCCTTTCCCGACGAGATCCGCGGCCGATGCCTTGTCGCCGGCCTTGCAGGCCTTCTCCAGCCGCCCCGCTAAGGCCTCCAGGCGGGCCGCACCGAAGTTTCCGGCCATGCCCTTGAGCGCATGGGCTTCCATGGCGAGCCCGCCGAGATCCCCTGCGTCGCTCATCGCTTCGATCTTCGCCATCCCCGCGAGCGCGCCATCGAGGAAATAGTTAAGCAGTTCCCGGAAGGTCTCTTCGGGAACCTTGCGCTTGAGCTCGTCCAGCAGGCTCTCGTCGATGATCGGGCGGTCGCTGTCCTCGACCGCGACCTGAACCGCGGTGGGAGAGGGTTTGGCCTCGGTCTCGATCCAGCGTGCCACGACTTCCAGGAACTTGCTCGGCATCAGCGGCTTCGGGATGTAGTCGTTCATCCCGGCGTCGAGATAGAACTCGCGGTCGCCCGCCATCGCGTTCGCGGTCATTGCGATGATCGGCAGCTTGCGATGCGCCTCGCTGAGCCTGCGGATCGCCTGCGTCGCCTGCACGCCGTCGACGTTCGGCATCTGTACGTCCATCAGGACGACGTCGAAGGCGGCCTGGCGCACGGCCTCGATCGCCTCGGCACCGTCGGCGGCGACGGCGACCTGATAGCCCGCGCCTTCCAGCAGCGTCACCGCGAGCAGGCGGTTGATCGCATTGTCCTCGGCGACGAGGACACGCCCCGAGGCCGGGCCCGCGGGCCTCAGCGGCACCGGCACGTCCGTCGTGGTCGCCGCGTCGAGGTCCTGGCCGGCGATGGCGCGCTGGACGCGCAGCACGAGATCGCGACGGCCGATCGGCTTGGTGATCTGCCCGTCGAAGACCGTGCGGTTGAGGCGATGGGATGTCGCCAGCGGCCCGAGCGGTGCCATCAGCAGGAGCTTCGTCGCGCTCCCTTCGGTCGCGACCCTCAGGATCTTGCCGAGCTCGAGGCCTGAGGTGTCGGGGAGGTCGCGATCGACCAGGATCACGTCGAAGGGCAGTTCCTGGGCGCGGGCCAGCTCTGCCGCGGCTTCCGCCTCGGCACCCGTCGCAGCCGTGACGACGCTGACGCCTTCGGCCGTGAGCCGGCGGGCGAGCGAGCGCCGCGTCACCTCGGCATCGTCGATCACCAGGACGCAGCGACCGCGGAGCAATCCATCCTCGGCCGAGGCGGTCGGCTCGATCATGGTGACGCGTGGCAGGGTGAGCTGGACCCAAAAGGTGCTGCCGCCTTCCGGTTCGCTCTCGACGCCGATCTCGCCGCCCATGAGCTCGACCAACTGCTTCGAGATCGCGAGGCCGAGGCCGGTGCCGCCGAAACGCCGCGAGATCGAGCCGTCGGCCTGCTGGAACTTCTGGAACAGCCGGCTCCGTGTGGCCTCGTCCATGCCGATGCCGGTGTCGCGTACCGAGAGGCGGAAGCTGAGCTGGCCCGGGGACGGCTCGTTCCCGCTGACCTCGATCAGGACCGAACCTTTCTCGGTGAACTTGATCGCGTTGGAGAGGAGGTTGAGCAGGATCTGGCGGATGCGGGCTGGATCTCCGCGGACGATGCCGCGAGCTCCTTCGTCGACATAGGCGGCGATCTCCAGCCCGCGTTCGTGCGCGCGGGCGGCGAGCAGGTCGACGGCACCGTCGACCAGCTTCTCCAGCGTGAAGTCGATGGATTCAAGGGTGAACTTGCCGGCCTCGAGCTTTGAGAGGTCGAGCACGTCGTTGATGATAGCGAGCAGAGAGTCGGCAGACGTCTGGACCGCTTCGGCGAACTTCCTCTGCTCGTCGGAGAGCGGCGTGTCGAGCAGGATCGCGTTGAGCCCGATGATGCCGTTCATCGGCGTCCGGATCTCGTGGCTCATGTTGGCGAGGAATTCGGACTTGGCGCGGCCTTCGCGCTCGAGCGCGGCGTGCGTCGATGCCAGATTGTCGGCGAGCGCGACCTTCTCGTCGCGGAGGATCAGGGCCTTCAGCTGCGATTGGAAGGCCTCGCGGATGATCACCAGGTAGTTGGCGAACAGCAGCACCTGAATGAAGGTGATCGCAGCGCCGAACGTGCCGCCTTCGACGATGCCGGCGATGGCGAAGGCTCCCATCGCCGGCGCGGCGAAGGCGACGCTGGCCACGACGGTGCCGGAGGGCTGGACCCGCGATCGAAGGCCGTGGAGGCCGACGCAGCCGTGAAGTCCCTGCATCCGCTGATGGTGGCCGTGTGTCTGTCGCGGTCCGCGGCGGGCCAGTTCGTGTTCGAGCCACCGCTT
>CAZZLX010000577.1:0-2987 GCA_964655235.1 uncultured Rhizobium sp. | reverse complement strand
ATCGTCTGCGGCGACAGCCACACCTCGACCCACGGCGCCTTCGGCGCGCTCGCCTTCGGCATCGGCACCTCCGAGGTCGAGCACGTTCTGGCGACCCAGACGCTGGTGCAGAAGCCGGCGAAGAACATGCTGGTCACCGTCGACGGCGAGCTGCCGCTCGGCGTGACCGCCAAGGACATCGTGCTCGCGATCATCGGCAAGATCGGCACCGCCGGTGGCACCGGCCACGTGATCGAGTACGCCGGATCGGCGATCCGCGGCCTTTCGATGGAAGGCCGCATGACCGTCTGCAACATGACGATCGAGGGCGGCGCCCGCGCCGGCCTGGTCGCGCCCGACCAGACGACCTTCGACTACATCAAGGGCCGGCCGATGGCGCCCAAGGGCGCTGCCTGGGAAGCCGCCGTCGCCTACTGGACGACGCTGCCGTCGGATCCCGGCGCCAAGTACGACCGCGTGGTCAGGATCGACGCCAAGGACATCGTGCCCCAGGTGACCTGGGGCACATCCCCCGAGGACGTGCTGCCGATCACCGCCAAGGTGCCGAACCCGGCCGAGGTCGCCGACGAGGCCAAGCGCGCCTCGATGCAGCGTGCGCTCGAGTACATGGGCCTCGAGGCCGGCACGCCGCTCTCGGAGATCAAGGTCGACAAGGTCTTCATCGGCTCATGCACCAACGGCCGCATCGAGGATCTGCGCGAGGCAGCAAAGGTCGCCAAGGGCCGCAAGGTCGCCGCGCATGTGAACGCGCTGGTGGTTCCGGGATCGGGCGTGGTCAAGCACCAGGCGGAAGAGGAAGGTCTCGACAAGATCTTCATCGAGGCCGGCTTCGAGTGGCGCGAGCCCGGCTGCTCCATGTGCCTGGCGATGAATGCCGATAAGCTCGAGCCCGGCGAGCGCTGCGCCTCGACCTCGAACCGCAACTTCGAGGGCCGTCAGGGCCGCGGCGGGCGCACACATCTGGTGAGCCCGGCGATGGCCGCCGCCGCCGCCGTCTCCGGCCACCTCGAAGACATCCGCAAGCTGATCCGGTAGCGGCGATGAGCGCGGCCGACAGCGCGCTCGTCTCTTCACCTGATACGATCGCCGTCGTCGACGGCCTCGTCTTCGCGCCATTCGGACGCCGCGTCGCCGCGCTCGCGCTGGACGCCGCGCTGATCTCCGTCGTCGTGGTGCTCCTAGTCGAGACGCTTCGTCTTGTCGCTGGCGTCTGGTCGCCTTTCGAGCCGTTGTGGCGCACGCCGGAGGTGGTGGCGACCGACGGCGGCGAGCATCGGCGCGAAGAGAAGATGCTCTACGGGGGCGGGACCCGCGAGATCGAGCAGCGCTGGGAGGTCCGGCGCTATGCCGACGGCAGCTTCCGCGCCTTCGCGATATCGGACAGCCGCATCACCGCGTCCGACGGCGGCGTCGTGGAGACCCGCATGGAGTCTGAGATAGGCCGCGACGCGCGCACGCTCGTCCGGCGCTGGCTCACCTGGGGTCTCCTGATCCTCCTGCCGCTCGCCTACTTCGCCGTCTTCGAAGCCTCGGCCTGGCAGGCAAGCCCTGGCAAGCGCGTCCTCGGCCTCAGGATCGTCGATCGCAATGGGCGCCGGATCGGGCCCTGTCGCAGCCTTGCGCGCCAGGGAATGAAGCTGGCTGAGGTCGTCTCGACGGGGCTCGGCTACCTGCTCGCGGCGATGACCGGCCGCCGGCAGGCGTTCCATGACGTGGTCGCCGGAACCTACGTCGTCAGCGGCTGACCTCGTCGACCAGGTCGTTGTTGTAGTCGCGAACCATGCCCGGGATCAGCAGCGCGTCGATCAGCCACCAGAGGCCCGGGACCGCCATCAGCACCATGCCGATGAAGATCCAGTAGGTCGCCCCGGCAATAAGTGTCAGGGCCAGCAGGATGAAGCCGCTGATCCATTTACCGACATAGAAGCGGTGGATACCGAACCAGCCGAGGAAGAACCATAGGAGGTAGGTCACGATGACCGACTTCTTGTTGGCGTCGTACCGCATCATCGCGACCGCATCGTCGGTCGGGCGTCCGGACGGATAGGTCATCTCTGGCTTCCTCCTAACCTATTGCGAGACTAGGATAATGGCGGGCGCGACGCCATGCTCTGGCACCGGCCCGCCGAGACTGTTATCAAGACCGCCGAAATTCATCCGAGAACGTCCATGCAGAAGTTCACCCAGCTGACCGGCGTCGCCGCGCCGATGCCGATGATCAACATCGACACCGACAAGATCATCCCCAAGCAGTTCCTGAAGACGATCAAGCGGACCGGCCTCGGCACGCATCTCTTCGACGAGATGCGCTACGACATGAACGGCAAGGAGAACCCGGACTTCGTTCTCAACAAGCCGGCCTACCGCAAGTCGGAAGTGCTGGTCGCCGGCGAGAACTTCGGCTGCGGCTCCAGCCGCGAGCACGCACCCTGGGCGCTCCTCGACTTCGGCATCCGCTGCGTGATCGCGCCCTCATTCGCCGACATCTTCTTCAACAACTGCTTCAAGAACGGGATCCTCCCGATCGCGTTGCCGCAGGCCGACTGCGACAAGCTGATGAGCGATGCCGAGAAGGGCCAGAACGCCCGCGTCACGGTCGACCTCGCCAAGCAGGAAATCACCCGCCCCAACGGCGAGGTGATCAAGTTCGACATCGACCCGTTCCGCAAGCACTGCCTGCTCAACGGCCTCGACGACATTGGCCTCACCCTCGAGAAGGGCAAGAGCGTCGACACGTTCGAGGCCCAGCGGAAGCAGAGCCAAGCCTGGCTCTGATCGTCATCTTCGTTTTCTCTCCGATCTGACTTCAGAAGGTTCAGCCTCATGGCGGCGAACAAGCAGCTTCTCGTGCTCCCCGGCGACGGCATCGGCCCGGAGGTGATGGCCCAGGTGCTTCGCGTGGTCGACTGGTTCGACAAGCGCCGCGCCGTCAGCTTCAACCTCAAGGAAGGCCTGGTCGGCGGCGCGTCGCTCGACAAGCTCGGCAC
>CAZZLX010000576.1:0-2994 GCA_964655235.1 uncultured Rhizobium sp. | reverse complement strand
CCACCAACTACGCCGCCGCCGTGTCCTGGACGCTCTCGACCCAGCGGCGCTGACGCGCCCGGCGCGATGGGCTAGCTTGGCCGGGTGTTCGATCGCATCTTCGCCATCCTGAACGGCCTCGGCACCGCCCAGCCGCACGCGCGGGCGGACGAGCGGCTGATCCGGCTGTTCGACGCGCTCAAGCGGTCGCCCAGCGCCGACGTCGCCGAGACGGTCGAAGGCGAGATCTGGCAGGTCTGGTGCGGCAGCTCCGACGAGACCGGACGCCGTTTGATGCAGGAAGGGATCGCCGCGCTCGCCGGCGGACGCATCGAGCCGGCCGAGATCACCTTCACCCGCCTGATCGCCCATGATCCCGATTTCGCGGAGGCCTGGAACAAGCGCGCGACCGCCCGTTTCCTGCTCGACGACCAGCAGGGCTCGATCACCGACATCGAGGAGACCCTGATCCGCGAGCCGCGTCACTTCGGGGCGCTGTCGGGCCTCGGCCAGATCATGATGGCGGAATCCGAATGGGTCGGCGCAACCGCGGCGCTCGAAGCAGCCCTCCGCGTCAACCCGCACCTGAAGAGCGTCCGCACCGCGGTCGAGACGCTGAAGCGCCGGGTGAAGCGCTCCCTGCACTAAGCGCCGGCCACTCCCCGATTGCACTTCCCCGGACCGCCGGGCGATACTTTCGTGACAGATTTATGAAAACCCAACGGGGAGCCCCATGAAGCGCTTCGTCTCCTTGGCCGTGCTCGGCCTCGCTCTCTCTGCGACGCCGGCCCTGGCCCAATCCTCGTCGCTGGTCCTCTACAATGCCGGCGGCCTCAAGCTGATGCAGGCGATCGTCGACGACTTCACCAAGAAGAACCCGGGGATCAACGTCGAGGTCATCAACGGCGGCGTCGGCGAGCTGATCACGCGGATCCGCGCCGAGGCCGCGCGCCCGCGCGGCGACGTCTACTTCGCCGCGTCGTCGGACGCCTACGACTTCGCGCTCGACGCGTTCGAGAGCTACAAGTCCTCCGAGGACGGCGCCTTCGATCCGAAGACCGTGCAGAAGGACCACAAGTACTACGGCTTCTCGCAGCCGCTGCAGGCCTTCGTCATCAACACCAAGATGATGCCGCTCGACAAGGCGCCGAAGAGCTGGGCCGACCTGCAGAAGCCCGAGTACAAGGGCAAGCTCCTGATGGCGAACCCGGCGCAGTCCGGCTCGGCCTATTCGCAGATGTACCAGATCGTCGGCCTCTACGGCTGGGACGCGATGACCAAGGTTATCCAGAACGGCACCTTCGTGACCTCGTCCAAGCTGGCCTACGCCAATGTCGGCACCGGCGAGTTCCCGATCGGCATCACCGGCGAGTTCAACGTGCTGACGATGAAGGAAGAGGGCCAGCCGGTCGCCGCCATCTACCCGAGCGAGGGCACGGGCCTGACCATGGACGGCAACGGCATCATCAAGGGCGCGCCGAACATGGCGAACGCCAAGAAGTTCATCGACTACGCCAACACCAAGGCGGCGCACGAGATCCTGGTGAAGGTCGACAACCGCCGCTCGGTCCGCCCGGACGTCGCGGCGCCGGCGGGCCTGCCGTCGACCAGCGAGATCAAGGTCGTTCCCTACGACTCGGTCGCCGCGGCCGGGAAGAAGAAGGAATACCTCGAGCGCTTCGACAAGATCTTCGCGTCGAAATAAGCGAGGCATGCACCTTCAGGCATTCTCGGCGGCCAAGGACCCGGACCGGCACGAAGCCAACGAGGACCGTCTCGTCGTCGTTGCCGATCGCCTCTATGCGGTGATCGATGGCGTCACCGACCGGACCGGCCGCCGCTACGGCGACCGGACCGGCGGGCGCCTCGCGGCGGAGACGGTGGAGCGCGCGCTGCTCATGCTCGCTCTCGACGAGGATTTCCGGACGATCGACGCGCAGGGCCTGGTCGACCGCCTCGACCGCGCCTTTCGCTCGGCCTATGCACGCTTCGGCGTGCTGGACGCCGCGTCGAAATCCGATGCCGACCGCATCGGGTCGACGCTGGCGCTCGCCGTCGACCGCGGCGACCGCTTCGCCTTCTTCCTGATCGGCGACAGCGGCGTCCGCCTCAACGGCACGGATACGACCGTCCACGACAAGGACCTCGACTACATCACCGCGACCCTGCGCGGCTTCGCCTATCGCCGCGTCGCCAGGGCCGGGGCCGATCCGATCCAGACCGAGCTCGCCTCGCGCGCGCTCTGCTGGCGCGGCACGCGGAAGATGCCGGACGAGGCCAAGGCCTGGCTCACGGACGCCGACCTCGAGGCGATCCGCGTCGACGCGCTCGCCAAGCTCGTGCTCGACCTGCCCGGCATCCCGGTCGAGGACATGACGCATCTCGCGCTCGACGGCATCGTCGGCGCCCAGGGCGCCTACCAGAACCGCGAGAACCATCCGTTGGGCTATGCTTGCATCGACGGCTTCGGGCCGAAGGCGGCGGCAGTCGAGGTCTTCGAGCGGCCGAAATCGGAAATCCGCTCGATCGAGCTCTACACCGACGGCTACTTCGCGCTGCCCGACCAGCCGACGGTGGCATCATGGGAAACCAAGGCCGACGAGGTCGAACGCATCGACTTCGCCAAGGTCGACGAATACGCCTCGACCAAGGGATCGCTCGGCCGCCTGCGCGCCGACGACCGCACGGTCGTCATCGTCTCGACAGGGGAAACCGCATGACCGCCCGCAATCTCCAGGTCGGGGGACTGACCAAGCGCTTCGCGCTGCCGTCCGGCGACATCGTCGCCGTCGACGAGGTGACCTTCGAGGTCAAGGAGGCCGAGTTCTTCACCATGCTGGGCCCGTCGGGCTGCGGCAAGACGACGACGCTCCGCATGATCGCCGGCCTCGAGACCCCCACCTCCGGCAGCATCGTCTTCGCCGGCCAGGACTACACCCGCGTCGATGCGCGTCACCGCAACATCGGCATGGTGTTCCAGTCCTATGCCCTCTTCCCGCACCTGACGATCTTCGA
>CAZZLX010000575.1:0-3001 GCA_964655235.1 uncultured Rhizobium sp. | reverse complement strand
GCGCGGGCCTCGGCCAGCAGCTGCTCGCGCAGCTCGGACTGCCGGAGCTCGCCGCTGCCGATATCGACACCTATGTCGAGCGCGCCGCCGGTTTGGCGGCCGACCTCGACCGGCTCGCCGCGTTGCGCGCCACCCTGCGTCAGCGCATGGCGTCGTCCCGTCTCTGCGACGGGCCAGCCTTTGCACGCGCGGTCGAGGGCGCCTATCGGCGCATGTGGCGGAGTTGGTCGTCATGACGGGAGCCGATCTCGATCCGCGACCGCTGAGATGCGCGCTCGCCGAGGCACCTGCCGCGGCGGACGGCTGGCTCAAGCTCGGCTTCGTGCTCGCGGCGCGCGGCGAGGTTTCACCGGCGACCGTGCCGATGCGGCGCGCGACGATCCTTGCGCCCAAAGCCGCGCCTGCCTGGGAAGGCTTGGCGATGGTGGAGGAGGCGCTCGAGCGTTGGCCTTCGGCCGTCACGACGTGGAGCCGTGCGGTAGCGCTTCGCCCGGGGCGGCTGGAATCCCATGTGAGGCTCGCGCGGGTGCTGACGCGCCTCGGCGACGTCGATGCCGCCGATCGATCCTATGTCGCCGCGTCCAGGCTGGCGCCTCGCGAGGTCACGCTGACGAGCGAGCGCGCGCTGAGCTGGGCTGCGGCCGGCCAGCGTCATGGGCGCGTCGACGCCTATCGACGGGCGCTTGCCCTTGATGCGACGATCGCCGGCGCCTGGGTCAATCTCGGCGCCCTCACATCATCGGCGCAGGCCTGGCGGCGGGCGACGTGGGTGCAGCCCGATCTCGCCGATGCCCACAACAATCTCGGCACTGCAGAGCAGCGCGCAGGACGCCTGCCGTCTGCCGCGCGGAGCTACCGGTGCGCGCTCACGGCCGAGCCGTCGCGGAGCGACACCTGGTTCAATCTGGGGTCGGCGTTGCAGAACCAGAGCCGGATCGAGGCCGCGGTGGCCGCTTACGAGCGCGCGGTCATGCTGCGCCCTGGTTTTCTCGACGCGCTGATTCCGCTGGCGACGCTGCTGAACTTCCTGGGCCTGCTCGATCGTGCCAATTGGGCCAATCGGCAGATCCTGGTGCAGCGCCCCGACAACCCCGAAGCCAATCGCGCGATACTGTCGGCGCTGGTGTTCGACCCGGACCTCGACGGCGCGGCGATCCGGAAGATCCGCGAGGACTGGTGCCGCACCCACTTGCCGTCGGTCGATCCGCCGAGCTTCGCCAACACGCCCGATCCGGACCGGACGATCCGCGTCGGGGTGATTGGCGGACCCAACCTGCGCGGCAACACGCATGCTTTCGTCGCGCTGCCCGGGTTCGAGGGACTCGACCGCCGCGCGCACGGGATCGAGGTGATTGTCTACTCCGACATCCCGGCGGAGCAGGAGGACGGCTACACCAGGCGCTACCGGCTGGCCAGCGACGGATGGCGGGTCACGACCAAGCTCGACGATCCCGCGCTGTCCGACCTGATCCGCCGCGACCGCATCGACGTGCTGGTCGATGTCGTCGGGCACCTCGGCGGACCGCGCTTTCCGGCGGTCGCGCGCCGGCCGGCACCGGTGCAGATCCTCGACCTGGCGCTCGGCACCTCGGGCTCGGCCGCCGCCGAGTGGATCGTCGGCGATCCTCTGCTGACGCCGCCCGAGCATGATGCCCATTTCAGCGAGCGCGTGCTCAGGCTGCCGCTCGCCTATTGCTACGATCCGCTCGTCGACCTGCCGGCAGTCGCACCGCTCCCGGCGCTTGCCGACCGGCGCATCACGTTCGGCTCGACCAACGCGCTGGTGAAGATCACGCCGTCGACCGTTGCGCTATGGGCCAAGGTCTTGAGCGCGGTACCCGATGCAAGGCTCGTCGTCAAAGGCCGCGGCTTCTCGGAGGAGCGGGTGAGGGCGCATTTCGCGCGCCTCTTCGACCGCGAAGGTGTGCGGGCCGATCGCGTCGAGCTTCGGCCTTGGACGTCGGGCTTCCTCGATCACCTGAACTTCCTGAACGAGATCGACATCGCGCTCGACCCGGTGCCGTACGGGGGCGTCACGACGACCTGCGAGGCCTTGTGGATGGGCGTTCCGGTCGTCACGGTTGCCGGCGACCGCATGGCGGGGCGCTACAGCCTGGCGCTCCTGTCTTCCGTCGGCTTCACCGAGGGGATCGCGACGGATGAGACCGACTACGTGGCGTGCGCCACGAGGCTCGCCGCCGACATCGATGCGCTGACGAAGATAAGGTCATCGCTCCGGGGCCAGGCTCAGGCCTCGCGTCTCGGCGACCGCAAGGCCTACGGTCAGGCGCGCGGAGAGGCTTTCCGCGCGGCCTGGCGGAGCTGGTGCGCGGTCTAGCGCCCGGCGAGCGCCTCGAGCGCTCGATCGGCGATCGCGACACCTTCTGAATCGTCGATCGACTGGGCGTAGCTGCGCATGGCGTTGGCCAGTTCGCGCGCCTTCGGGGCATGGCTCGGCTCGTCGCGGAACCGGTCCATGACGTCCTTCCTCGGCGTCAGGAACAGGTCCCATTCCTCCTCGGGATCGCGCTTGAGGTCGAACAGCGCGTGTTCGCCGCCTTCAACGCTGGCGATCAGTTTCCAGTCGTCGGTACGGTAGCTGCGCTGGGTGATCCGGCGGACATGGGTCCGGTTCTGGACGTAGTGGAAGTCGCGCCATTCCGCCTTCTCACCGCGGGCGAGAGGCAACGCGCTCTTGCCGTGCATGCCGTCGGGCGGCGCCACGCCGCAGGCATCCAGCACCGTCGGCATCAGGTCGTGCAGGCCGACCATGCTGTCGTTCGAGGTGTTGGGCGGGATCACCGCCGGCCAGCTCATCACGAACGGGATCCGGATCGAGTCGTCGGTGCAGACGAACTTGTGCTCGCCGTCGGCACGATAGAAGAAGGTGTCGCCATGGTCGGCGAAGAAGACGACGAGCGTGTTGTGACGCTGGCCGTTGCGATCGAGGGCATCCAGGATGCGGCCGGTCTCGTAGTCGATCGCGCTGACGCCGGCATAG
>CAZZLX010000574.1:0-3004 GCA_964655235.1 uncultured Rhizobium sp. | reverse complement strand
CCTTCTGCCACGCATAGCCCATCATGAAGGAGTTGGCGGCGATCGAGTCGCCGAGCAGGGCCGTCGCGATCCGGCTCGCATCGAGCGCGTCGAGGCCACCCTGGCCGACGGCCTCCGATAGGGAGTCGAGGAAGCTGCGGCCGGGGAAGGCGAGGTCCGGCTTGTTGGAGAAGTCCCCGGTCGGCGTCTCATGGCTGTTGACGACGACGTTGGTCTTGCCGGCTTCCATCTTCGCCAGCGAGTCGAAGGCGCCGGTGACGACGAGGTCGCAGCCGATCACCGCGCGCGCACCGCCGGCGGCGATGCGGACGGCGTGGATGTCCTCGGCCTTCTCCGCGATCCGCACATGGGTGGTAACGGCGCCGCCCTTCTGGGCGAGGCCGATCTGGTCGAGGACGGCGATGCCCTTGCCCTCGATATGGGCGGCCATGCCGAGCAGTGCCCCGATGGTGACGACGCCGGTGCCGCCGATGCCGGTGACGAGGATGCCATAGGGCGTGCTGATCGACGGCAGTGTCGGCTCGGGCAGGACCGGGAACGGCATGTCGCCCTTGCCGCGGCGCTTCTTGAGCTTGCCGCCCTCGACCGAGACGAAGCTCGGGCAGAAGCCGTTGACGCAGGAGAAGTCCTTGTTGCACGAGGACTGGTCGATCGCCCGTTTGCGGCCGAACTCGGTCTCGACCGGGACGACCGAGACGCAGTTCGATTTGACGCCGCAGTCGCCGCAGCCTTCGCAGACCAGCTCGTTGATGACGACGCGGCGATCGGGATCGGGAAAGGTGCCGCGCTTTCGGCGGCGGCGCTTCTCGGCGGCGCAGGTCTGGTCGTAGATCAGCGCGGTGACGCCAGTGATCTCCCGGAGATCGCGCTGAACCGCGTCAAGCTCGTCCCGGTGATGGACGGTCACGCCCGGCGCGAAGTCGGTGCCGACCGGGTATTTCTCCGGATCGTCGGCGACGACGACGATCTTCTTCACCCCTTCGGCGGCGAGCTGACGGCTCAGCTGCGGCACGTCGAAGCCGTTGTCGGCGGGCTGGCCGCCAGTCATCGCGACGGCGTCGTTGTAGAGCAGCTTGTAGGTGATGTTGACGTTGGCGGCGACCGCGGCGCGGATCGCCATGATGCCGGAGTGGTTGTAGGTGCCGTCGCCGAGGTTGGCGAAGATGTGCTGGGTCTCGGTGAACAGCGCCTGGCCGATCCACGACGCGCCTTCGCCGCCCATCTGGGTGAAGGTCTCGGTCTTGCGGTCCATCCAGACCGCCATGTAGTGGCAGCCGATGCCGGCGACGGCGCGGCTGCCGTCCGGCACCCGGGTCGAGGTGTTGTGCGGGCAGCCCGAGCAGAACCACGGCGTGCGCTTGAAGTCGGTCTTGGGCTTCGCCAGCGCGGCTTCCTTGGCTTCGAGGAAGGCGAGGCGCTGCGTGATCCGCTCGGAGGTGTAGAAGCGCGCGATGCGGGCGGCGATCACGCGGGCGATGCGCGCCGGCGTCAGCTCGTCCGCCGAGGGCAGGATCCAGTTCCGCTGCTCGTCGAACTTGCCGATGACGCGTGGCCGCACGTCCTCGCGCCAGTTGTAGAGCTGCTCCTTCATCTGGTTCTCGATGACGGCGCGTTTCTCCTCGACGACGAGGATCTCTTCCAGTCCCTCGGCGAAGTGGCGGATGCCTTCGCGCTCGAGCGGCCAGACCATGCCGACCTTGTAGACGCGGAGGCCGATCTCGGAAGCATGCGCCTCGTCGATGCCGAGGTCTTCGAGCGCCTGCATGACGTCGAGATAGGACTTGCCCGTGGTGACGATGCCGAAGCGCGGCTTCGGCGAGTCGATCACCGTGCGGTCGAGCTTGTTGGCGCGGGCGAAGGCGAGTGCGGCATAGAGCTTGTACTTGTGGAGCCGCATCTCCTGCTCGAGCGGCGGGTCCGGCCAGCGGATGTTGAGGCCGCCCGGCGGCATCTCGAAGTCCGTCGGCAGCACGATCTTGACGCGATCGGGATCGACCTGGACCGACGCCGAGGAGTCCATGGTCTCGGCGATCGCCTTCAGTGCGACCCAGAGCCCCGAATAGCGGCTCATCGCCCAGCCGTAGAGGCCGTAGTCGAGGATCTCCTGGACGCCCGAGGGGTGCAGCACCGGGATCGATGCGTCCATGAACGCGTATTCGGACTGGTGCGCCAGGGTGGACGACTTGCAGGTGTGGTCGTCGCCGGCCAGCGCCAGCACGCCGCCGAGCGGCGAGGTGCCGGCGTTGTTGGCGTGCTTGAGGACGTCGCCGCTGCGGTCGACGCCCGGGCCCTTGCCGTACCAGATCGAGAAGACGCCATCGACCTTGGCGCCCTGGAACAGGTTGACCTGCTGGCTGCCCCAGATGGCAGTCGCGGCCATGTCCTCGTTCACGCCCGGCTGGAAATGGATGTTGTTGCGCTTGAGGAAGCGCTTGGCCTGCCAGAGCTGCTGGTCGTAGCTGCCGAGCGGCGATCCGCGATAGCCGGAAATGAAGCAGCCGGTATCGAGGCCGGCGGCAGCGTCCCGCTGGCGCTGCATGATCGGCAGGCGGACCAGCGCCTGGACCCCCGTCAGATAAACCCGGCCGCGATCCAGCTCGTACTTGTCGGTGAGACTGACTTTCGCGAGGGCCATGTTCGCTCTCTATGTAAGCGCGCGTTGACGCCTTGTACTTGGGCCCGACGTTAACACGCGAAAATAGCTACGCAATCAGCGCTTGGCGCAACGCAAGGAAGGGTCTCTGACCTAATTTCTGAGGGGTGCGACGTTGCTTTCAAACGTCAAGGACGGTCATTCCGTTGCGCGCGCCAGCGGTAGCGTCAGGGTCACCCGGGTGCCTTTGCCTTCGGTCGATTCAATCCCGATGGCGCCGTCCATCAATTCCGCAAGGGAGCGCGACAGGGCGAGGCCCAAGCCGGAGCCGGGCCGCTTGCGCTGCAGCACGTTGTCCACCTGCTCGAACGGCCGCCCGAGGCGCGGGAGCGCCCAGGCGGGGATGCCGAT
>CAZZLX010000573.1:0-3013 GCA_964655235.1 uncultured Rhizobium sp. | reverse complement strand
AAGTCGGTGACCGAGGCGTCGGCGCGCGTGGCGGCGCTCGAGGCTGGCCAGGCGCATCTGATTGAGGATCTGCCCGGCCCGGCGACCGAGCGCCTCAAGAGCAATCCGAAGGTCACCATCTACAACATGCCGACCTTCCAGATGCCGGTCCTCTACCTGAATCACGCACTGGCGCCGACCAGCGACCTCAAGGTCCGCCAGGCAATGCAGGCGGCGGTGGACGCCGAGGAGGCGCTCGGCGCGGCCGCCGCCGGTGCGCCCTACGTCATCCAGCACGCCTGGGTCTACAAGGGCCATCCGATGTATTCGGATGCCGGCAAGGCGCTCTACAACATCAACAACATCAACAAGGCGAAGCAGCTCCTTAAGGAGTCCGGATACAAGGGCGAGGAGATCCTCTTCAATGTCGGCAATCTCGGCTTCATGACGCGCGCCGGCGTGATCCTCGCCCAGAACCTCAAGGAGGCCGGCTTCAACGTGAAGGTCCAGACCATGGACCTCGGCACATTGTTCAGCGTCGCCGGCAAGGACGAAGGCTGGCACCTCACCACCTCCGGCTACGGCTCGCAGCCGCTGCTGGGCCCGTACATGTACCAGCCGATCACCGTCGGGCCGGCGAACCTGTCGCGCCGCAAGGCCGATGCGTTCCTCGAAGGCGAGTGGGCGAAGTTCGACGCGACCCGCGACATGGCCCAGCGCCAAGCCGCGTGGAATGCGATAACGCAGCGCACCTACGACGAGGTCTACTTCATCAAGCTCGGCGATCTCGGCATGACGCATGCGGGATCCGTGAACCTGAAGGGATTCAAGGTCTATCCCGGCGCGCTCCGTTTCTGGGACACTTGGCTCGAATAGCAGCCGTTAGCGCAGGTCCGCCGGGAGCGGTGTAGACTTCAACCATGGGTCGATACCTCGCCCGGCGCCTGGTCACCACGCTCGTCGTCCTTTTGCTGGTGAGCTTCATCTCCTTCTGCATCATGCAGATGGTGCCGGGCGATCCCGCCCTCGTCATGGCCGGCGCCGCCGCCCCGGCCGACGAGGTGCAGCGGATTCGCGAGCAGTTCGGCCTCGATCAGCCCTTTGGCGTCCAACTCATGCGCTGGTACGCGGGCATGTTGCAGGGTGACCTGGGCCAGTCGATCACCCTCGGTCGGTCGGTCGTGCAGTCGATCGCCGAGCGCTTGCCGTCGACGATCGCGCTCGCCGGCTTTGCCTTCGTCCTCACCGTCCTTTTCGGCCTCCTCGCCGGCGTGATCTCGGCGCTGAAGCAGGACAGCTGGATAGACCACGCGATCATGACGCTCGCCGTGGTCGGCGTTTCGGTACCGAGCTTCTGGATCGGGCTCATCATGATCATCGGCTTTGCCGTGATGATCGACTGGCTGCCGGCCGGCGGCTACGTCACCTTGAGCGAGAGCCCGACCAACTGGTTCCGGAGCCTCATCCTGCCCTCGATCGCGCTGGCGCTCCTTCAGGTCGGACTTCTCGCCCGCATCACGCGTGCGTCGATGATCGAGGTCCTCCGCCAGGACTTCGTCCGCACCGCCCGCGCCAAGGGCCTGCCCGGCTGGGTCGTGGTCTGCAAGCACGCCTTCATGAACGTGATGATTCCGGTCGTCACGGTCATCGGCATCATCTTCAGCCTGCTGCTCTCCGGATCGGTCGTGATCGAGACCGTGTTCTCGATCCCAGGCCTCGGCCGCCTGATGGCGACCTCGATCGTCACCCGCGACTACCCCGTGATCCAGGGGGCGCTGCTGATCACCGCCGCCATGTTCGTCCTGATCAACCTCGCCGTCGATGTGCTCTATGCCTACCTTGACCCTCGCATCCACTACGACTGAAGCGCCGGGCCGGCTGCGTCGATGGGCGATGCGGATCAAACCTATCCTCAAGCATCGGATGGCGGTGATCGGCGCCATATTCTGCCTGATGGCTGTGCTGCTGGCGATCTTCGCCGACCTTCTGGCGACCCATAACCCGGAGCGCACGCGCGTGCGTGACGCGTTCAAGCCGCCCTCGGCCGAGCATGTGCTGGGCGCCGATCATCTGGGGCGCGACGTCTACAGCCGTGTGGTCTACGGCTCGCGGATCTCGATCGCGATCGGCGTGGCGACCGTGGTCCTGACTGGCGTCATCGGCGCTGCGTTCGGACTCTTGTCGGGCTATTTCCGGAATCTCGACGATCCCTTGATGCGCGTCATGGATGCGCTTATGGCCTTTCCGGCGATCATGCTCGCGGTCGCGGTGACGGCGGCGCTAGGCCCATCCGCAACCAACGTCGTGATCGCACTCGCCGCAGTCTACGTGCCGAGAACGGCGCGCATCGTTCGCGCCTCGGTGCTGGTGGTGCGCGAGATGGACTATGTCCAGGCCGCGAAGGCGCTGGGCGCTGGTCACACCCGCATCATACTCCGCCATATCCTTCCGAACTCGCTCGGACCGTTGGTCGTCCAGCTGACCTTCGTCTTCGCCTATGCGGTGCTATCGGAGGCGGCCTTGAGCTTCCTCGGCATGGGCCCGCCGCCGCCGACGCCGACCTGGGGCAACATCATCTCGGACGGTCGCGACTACTTGAGAGAGGCGCCCTGGATCTGCCTCTATCCAGGGCTCGCCATCTCGATCACCGTGCTGGGCCTCAACCTGCTCGGCGACGGGCTCCGCGACGTGCTCGACCCGCGGATGAAGGTTACCCAGGGTTAGAACTTCGCCCGGTCGCCGCACTTCAGCTGGAGGATCTGGCGCGCTTCATCCGGCGTCGCGATGTCGAGCGACAGCGTCTCCAGCACGTGGCGGATCTTCTTCACCTGGTCGGCATTGCTCTTCGCGAGCTCGCCCTTTCCGACATAGATGCTGTCTTCCATGCCGACGCGGACATTGCCGCCCATCATCGCGCCCATGGTGCAGAGCGACATCTGATGCTTGCCGGCGGCGCGGATCGACCACTGGTAGTCCGGGCCGAACAGGCGGTCGGCGGTGCGGCGCATGTGCTGCGGGTGCTCCGGATGCGTGC
>CAZZLX010000572.1:0-3020 GCA_964655235.1 uncultured Rhizobium sp. | reverse complement strand
TAAGGCCGAGCCAGAAGTTCGGCAGCGACACGCCGATCAACGCCACCGTCATCACCGCCTGGTCGATCCAGGTATTGGCGCGGAGAGCCGCGATGATTCCGCAGGGAATGCCGATCGCCAGGGTCAGCAGGAAGGACAGGAGCGCCAGCGCCAGGGTGATCGGGATCCGCTCGCCGATCGCCGTCGAGACGTTGCGCCCGAGCAGGATCGAGCGGCCGAGGTCGCCCTGGGTCAGGCCCCAGAGCCAGCGGCCGAGCTGGGTCAGGAAGGGCTGGTCGAGGCCGAGCTGGACGCGCATCCGATCGATCTCGGCTGCGGTCGCCTGCGGGCCGGCCATCACCGTGGCCGGGTCGCCCGGGACCAGCTGCATGATGCAGAACGAGATCAAGGTGACGATCAGCAGGACCGGGAAGGCGGCCAGGACCCGCTGGATGATGTAGCGGCCCATGAGTCTCCGACGATACCAGAAAGCAGAAGCCCCGCCCGGACGTCGCCGCCTGGGCGGGGCTCAAGACTACGTCAATTGGAGAACTACTCCAGCCAGACGTTCCAGAGGCGCGGAATACGGAAGGGGATGAAACCCTTCACGTTGGACCGGGCGGCCATGACCTTGGTCAGGTCCCCCATCTTCAGCATCTTCACGTCCTCGTAGATGCGTTCCTGCAGCTTGGCGAAGGTCGCCTTGCGGGCTTCGAGCGTTTCGCCGGTCTGCATCTCCTCGTAGAGCTTGTCGAAGACCGGGTCCGGCACCTGGCTCAGCGTGTTCGGACCGACCAGCAGCACGGTCGCGCCGAACGGGCCGACCGCGGGGCCGGTGCCGAGGCCGGTGAAGGAGAGGTGCCAGCCGCCGTCGGGCTTGCGCTGGCGCGCGGCGCCGGTCGGAAGATCGACCGGATCGAGCTTCACCTTGAAGCCGATCGCCTTCATCTGCTCGACCATGACGACGGCCGCGTCGTACATGCTCTGGTAGGCGGGCAGCGTCATCAGGACGATCTCCTCGCCCTTGTAGCCGCCGGTCTTCAGCAGCTCCTGCGCCTTCTTGAGGTCCTTGACGTTGTAATACTGCTTGCCGGCTTCGGTGTAGTAGGGGTTGCCCGGGTACTGGAAGCCGACCTGGTTGTCGAAGGCGCCATCGGTCGCGACGTCCATGATCTCGTCCATGTCGAGACCGATCTGCATCGCCCGGCGGATGTCCTTGTTGTTGAACGGCGGGTTCGTCTGGTTGACCCAGGCGCCGTGGATCCACCAGCGCTGCACCGGATAGAGCGTGATCGATTTATTGTCCTTGAGGCGCTTGGCGGCCTTCGTCGGCACGTCCTCGGTCAGGTGGAACTGGCCCGTCTCCATGCCGGCGACACGCGCCACCGGCTCCTTGACGTAGCGGAAGTCGAGCTCGTCGAGCCAGGCGACCTTGTGGCCGCCGAAGCCGTTGGTGCCCTTGTAGCGCGTGTCGGCGACGTAGCCGTCGTAGCGCTTCAGCTTGACGTGGCTGTCGGCGACCCATTCGACGTACTGGTAGGGCCCGGTACCGATCGGGTCGGACTTGCCGCCCTCCCGGTCCTTCTGCTCGGCCGGGATGATCACGACGGGGTTGCCGAACTGGCTGAACTCCTCGATCGCGACCGGCATCTTCTTGCGCATCTTGATGACGAAGGTGTCGGCGTCGGGCGCGGTCATCTCGGCGATCTGCTCGAAGAAGCCGCGCTGCACACCGACCTTGGCGAAGCGCTGGTACGAGGCCAGCACGTCGGCCGAGCTCATCGGCTTTCCGTTGTGAAACTTGATGCCCTTGCGGATCTTGAAGGTGTAGGTGAGCCCGTCGGTCGACTCGGCGAAGCTCTCGGCGAGCTCCATCATCGGCGCGTTGTTCTCGTCGCGCGTGACCAGCTGCTCATAGACCTGCATCACCACGTTGCGGACGGCGATGTTGGTGGAGAAGTGCATGTCGAGCGTCGGCGGTCCCGCCTCCTGGGCGATGACCGCGGTGCCGCCCTTCTTCTGCGCGAACGCGGGCTCGGCGACGACGCCGACGGCGACGAGCGCCGCAACCGCGGTCGCTGTTCTGAAGCACGTGGAAAGACTACGGACGGACATGACGGCGCCTCCCCTGGGATCGGATGGTTATCCTATACGAAATATCTGACCGGCTGCCATGGCAGCTCGTTTAGGGACGACGTGGCCGTTGCCACACCTCTGGGTTGACGACGAGGTCCTCGCGAGGACGACCGCCACGGGCCACGGCCAGGATGTTGTCGGCGGCGATGGTCATCGCCGCGTCGATGGCGCGCTTGTTCCCGCCGGCCGCATGCGGCGTGAAGATCGCGTTCCTGGCCGTGAGCAGCGGCGAGCCCACCGGCGGCTCCTTCTTGAAGACGTCGAGCCCGGCGCCGGCGATCCGGCCGGTATCGAGCGCGTCGGCGAGCGCCTGCTCGTCCACCATGCTGCCGCGGGCGGCGTTGATCAGGAACGGCGTCGGCGTCATCAGGCCGAGCGTGCGGGCATTGATCAGGTCGGCGGTCTCGGCGCTCGCCGAGCAGTGCAGGCTGACGATGTCGGACTCCCGGAAGATCGTCTCCTTGTCGACGAGCTCGAGGCCGTTCGTCTTGATGAAGTCATGGTCCGGCTTGATGTCGTCGACCAGGATCCGCATCTCGAAGGCCTTGGCGCGGCGGACCACGGCCTTGCCGATGCGCCCGAGCCCGATGATGCCGATCGTCGACTTCCACAAGGAATCGTGGGTCTGCGCTTGCCAGCCGCCGCCGGCGATCTGCGGATGATAGGTGAAGAGCCGGGTCGCGAGCGCTCCCATCAGCGAGAAGGCGAGATCGGCGACCGACTCGTGGTTGGAGCCGAAGGCCATCGCCAGCACGACGCCGTGGCGCGTCGCCGCATCGACGTCGACCGCATCCCAGCCGACGCCGAGTCGCGCGATCTCCTTGGGATCTTCGGCGGCCTCGAACACCGGCTCGATGTACTTCTCGGCGCCGGCGATGGTGGCGAGGCAGCCGTCCAGCGCCTTC
>CAZZLX010000571.1:0-3022 GCA_964655235.1 uncultured Rhizobium sp. | reverse complement strand
GCCAGCCGACGGTCGAGAGGTCGATCACGGCGGCATCCGAGCGGCCGGAATCCAGCGCCTGGATCGCGTTCGCCTGGGTGTCGAGCTGCAGCACCTGGGCCTGGGGCAGCGCCTTCGCGACCAGCTTGTCGGCATCGACGTTCTGCAGCACCGAGGCCTTGGCGTCCTTGCCGGCGGCGGTGAGCTGCTGGTGGGTCTTGAAGCGGCCCTTGCTCGACGTCAGCAGCGCCACGCCCTCGATGTAGTAGGGGCGCGAGAAGGCGACGAGCTGGGCGCGGGCCGGGGACACGGTCATGAACTGGATGACGATGTCGACCTTGCCGGCGGTGATGTTCGGGATGCGCGACGCCGGGTCCTGCTTCACGAATTCGACCTTGGTCGGATCGTCGAACAGGCCGCGGGCGAGGATCCTCGCCATGGTGATGTCCATGCCGGTCAGCTGGCCCTTGTCGTCCTCGAAGTGCCAGGGCGCGTTGGTCGAGCCGGTGCCGACGATCAGCTTGCCGCGGTTCAGCACCGTGCGGAGCAGGCTGGTCGGCGCCGACTGCGCGGCGGCCTTCTGGACATCGAGCGTCGCCGTGGCGGCCGCTCCGACGGCGAGGCCGAGCCCGCCGAGCTTGAGGAAGTCCCGGCGCGCCCGGGTATCGGTTTCGGACATGGATGCCTCCCGTGTTGTGCTGGTCGCCCGAAGGATTTCGGATACGGAGGAAATCATGATCCCGGCCACGTCCGATTGGCAAGGCCCCGGGGATGCACGCGGAACGAGGGTCTCAGCCGGCCTTCGCCGCCCAATCCTTGAGCGCCTTGGTGATGCGGAGTGCCGCTTCGAGTGCGCGCAGGCCCGCTTCGCCATCGACCAGAGGCGCCCTTCCCGACCGCACGCAGTCCACGAACGAGGCGATCTCGAGCTTCAGCGGATCCGTTTCCGGCAGGTCCTTTTCCTCGATCTGGAAATTGGGGAACCCGTCGACCACCGGGCCGCCGCGCTTGATCCAGGTGAACTTGCGCTTGATGAAGTCGACGCGGCCGTAGCCGGACTTCTGGAAGAGGCGCAGCGTGCGCTCGCTCTTCATGCTGATGCGGCTCGCGGTGACGTTGGCGACGCAGCCGCCTTCGAACACGAGGCGTGCGTTGGCGATGTCCTCGTTGTCGCCGAGCACCGGCACGCCGACCGCGTCCAGGTCGACGATCGGCCGGCCGACGAGATCCAGCACCAGGTCGATGTCGTGGATCATCAGGTCGAGGATGACGCTGACGTCGGTGCCGCGCGGCTTGAACGGCGCGATCCGGTGGCACTCGATGAACATCGGCCTGTCGATCACGCCGCTCATCGCGTCGCGGGCCGCATCGAAGCGGACGAGGTGGCCGACCTGGAGGACTCGATTCTTCTCCCTGGCGAGCTTCACCAGCGCCGACGCCTGGTCGACCGTCTCGGCGATCGGCTTCTCGACCAGGCAGTGGATGCCCGCGGTCAGGCAGGCCGAGGCGACGTCGAAATGGGCGCGGGTAGGGACGGCAACCGAGACCCCGTCGACTTTGCCGATGACCTGCTCGATCCCCGTGAACGCCTCGACCCCGAGCGGTCCGGCGACGGCAGCGGCCCGGTCGCGGTCCGGATCTACGACGCCGAGCAGCTGGACGCCTGGAAGGCTCTGGTATTTCTCGGCATGAAGCCGGCCGAAATGGCCGACGCCGACGACCGCGACCTTGACCTCGCTCAAGCGTGTCCCCGCTCTGGCCTGGCTTTCATCAGATGGGTTTATAGTGGGGGTCGGCAGGAAAGGGGAGACGAGACGTGGATGCCGGTCACGGCCTGGCCCAGTCGCTGCAGACCTTCACCGACGCCGACCAGGCGGTGGCGCGGATCGAGGAGATCTTCGCCCGCTCGGCCGACACGATCCGAAGCGCCTTTGCGGCCCTCACGCGCCCGGAAGGGCCGAAGCTGTCGGCGACCGGCGCCAACTACCCCTATGTCGGCCTCCAGGTGGGGCTCGCCGATCTCCGCATCGACGCGCGCCTGAGCTACGGCGCACTGCTCGATCCCGGCGTCTACGGCACGACGCTGACCCGGCCCGACCTCTTCGCCGACTACTATCGCGAGCAGCTGTCCCTGCTGATGAAGCACCACCGGGTCCCGGTCGTCGTCGGCGTCAGCGACCGGCCGATCCCGCTGCCCTTCATCGTCGAGGACTCGACCGCCGACATCACCGAGGCGCAGCTGGCGGCGATGCAGGAGCTGTTCGCGTTGCCCGATCTCTCGGCGACCGACGATTCGATCGCCAACGGCACGCGGCACACGCCGCCCGGCCGGCCGAAGCCGCTGGCGCTGTTCGAGGCGGAACGGGTCGACTACTCGTTGCACCGGATCGCGCACTACACCGCGACTTCGCCGCGTCACGTGCAGCGCTTCATCCTGCTCACCAACTACCAGCGCTACGTCGACGCCTTTCGTCTCTACGCCCGCCAGGAGGTCGAGGAAGGCGAGACCTACACGCATTTCGTCGAGCCCGGCGACGTGGTGACGCCGAATGCGCGTCTCGTGCGCGATCATCCATCCGGCACGCCGGTGACGCACCTGCCGCAGATGCCCGCATATCACCTGGTGATGCCCGACCGGTCCGGCATCTCGCTGATCAACATCGGCGTCGGCCCGTCGAACGCCAAGACGATCACCGATCACCTGGCGGTGCTGCGCCCGCATTGCTGGCTGATGCTCGGGCATTGCGCCGGCCTGAGGCGGAGCCAGTTCCTCGGTGACTACGTGCTGGCGCACGGCTATGTGCGCGAGGATCACGTGCTCGACCAGGATCTGCCGGTCTGGGTCCCGGTGCCGCCGATCGCCGAGGTCCAGGTTGCGCTGCAGGAAGCCGTGGAGCGAGTGACCGGCCTTGCCCGCCGCGACCTCAAGACCAGGATGCGCACCGGCACGGTGGCCTCCACCGACAACCGCAACTGGGAGCTCCGCTATGCCGAGCTCTACGAGCGGCTGAACCAGAGCCGGGCAATCGCGGTCGACATGGAA
>CAZZLX010000570.1:0-3038 GCA_964655235.1 uncultured Rhizobium sp. | reverse complement strand
AGGCGGGCGTACCGGTGGCGCGCATCGAGCTGCTCGACGAGGTGCAGATGGGCGCCTGCGTCACGCATTCGAAGCTCGACTACAAGGTCGCGCCGACGCTGTTCTTTGAGTTCCACGGCAGCAACGCCGGCGTGAAGGAGCAGGCGGAGACCGTACAGGCGATTTCTGCCGAGCATGGGGGCACCGATTTCAAGTGGGCAACCCGCCAGGAGGACCGCACCAGGCTGTGGGAGGCGCGGCATCGCGCCTACTACTCGGCGCTGGCACTTCGCCCCGGCGCCAAGGGCTGGCCGACAGACGTCTGCGTGCCGATCTCGAAGCTCGCGGAATGCATCCTCGAGACCAAGAAGGACATCGAGGAGTCGGGTCTGCTCGCGCCGATGGTCGGCCACGTCGGTGACGGCAACTTCCATCTGGTCTACGTGATCGATCCGGAGAATCCGGACGAGCTGAAGCGTGCATCGGCGCACAACGACCGAATGATCGCCCGCGCTCTCTCGATGGGTGGCACCTGCACCGGCGAGCACGGCGTGGGTTATGGCAAGATGGCGTTCCTGCAGGCCGAGCATGGCGACGCGGTCAGCCTGATGCGCTCGATCAAGATGGCGCTGGACCCGGACAACATCATGAACCCCGGCAAGGTCGTCTCGGTGTGAGCGCCTTGCTCGATCCAGCGACGATCGAGGGTTACCACGCGCATGTCTACTACGCGCCCGAGACGCGGCACGTAGCCGAGAGGATCCGCGAGGCGATCGGCGCCGGTTTCCCTGCGGCGCTTCTTGGGCGCTGGCATGACAAGCCGGTCGGGCCGCATCCGATCTCGATGTATCAGGTGGCGTTCCCGGTCGACGACTTCCCGCGCCTGGTGCCCTGGCTAATGCTGAACCGGTTAGGCCTGACGGTGCTGGTCCATCCTTTGACCGGCGACGACTACGAGGATCACGCGACCCATCCGCTCTGGCTCGGCTCAGTGTTGCCGCTCAAGCTCGAGATCCTGAAGCGGCGCGGCGAGGTCAGCCCTTCGGCCGGTACGGCGGCGGGATGAAGAACAGGAAGTCCTGACGCCACGCGCTCTTGTGGCATTCGACGCAGAACTCGACCTTTTCGCCATCGCGTGCGCGGCTCTCGCCGACGATCGCGCCATCCGGCGCGATCAGCGTGAACTTCCAGTCGCCGATGCGCTCGTCATAGCCCTTGGGCATCCGCTCCATCGCGAATTGCGGGTCGACGACGACGGCTCCCGACTGCAGTACGCGGTAGCTGCGCTTGGTGATGACGGCGCCGACCGGAAGCGGCGGGCCGTCCTCGTACTTGAGATAGGACTCCGCAGCGGCGTTGCCCGCGACCTCAAGGTAGCGACCGTGCTCGGATGCGTAGAACTGGCTGCTGAAGCGTTTCCAGTCCCCGGATCCCCGGATCCGGAGATCGCCGCTCGCGTTCGCCAGCGCGACCAGCGTCGGCCGCATGCAGTCGCCCACCTCCGCTGCCTCGCGGTCGGTCAACTCGGGCGTCGGCAGCACGCTGGGGCGCGGCGGGGCGTCGGCGGGCCGCTGGCCCGGCGGCAGCGCTCGATATGCGGCGGCAATCCTTGGAACCATGCAGCCAGGTGCGTTCGTAGCATTCTGCGGCTGGCAGGCGGCGATGGCCGCGGTCGCGATGATGCCGGCCGTGACTGGGATCCTCATCCTTAGATTCGTAGCAGATCGGCGGCGATGCGTGCATGCCGCCCGCGAAATGCGTGCAACCGCCTGCGGATGCGCTATGTAAGAAGGACCATGCGGGCGGAAGCGCCGGACAACGGGATGGTGGCAGGGGAGATGGGTGCGGACGCACTGCGCTCGGCGCTCGGCCGAGTTGCCACCGGCGTCACCGTGATCACCTGCAGGTCCGCGGACGGGGCACTGGTCGGCCTCACCGCCAATTCCTTCAACTCGGTGTCGCTGGATCCGCCATTGATCCTATGGAGCCTGTCGAAGCGGGCGCGGAGCCTGGAGGCTTTCCGGGCCGCGACGCATTTCGGCGTCAACGTGCTTGCCTGGGACCAGGTGGAGGTGGCGCAGCGCTTCTCGAGCCCGGTTGCCGACCGCTTCGCCGGCATCGCCTTCCATGAAGGCGAAGGCGGCGTGCCGCTGCTGGACGGCTGCGTTGCGCGCTTTGTCTGCGTAACGCATCACCAGTACGAGGGCGGCGACCATCTCATCTTCGTCGGCAGGGTTCATACCTGCTCGGCCGAGGACAAGCCGGCGTTGGTCTACTACGGCAGCCGCTACGCGATGACGGCCGATCACCCTGGCTGCTAGCGGCCGGTGAACTTTGCCGGCCGCTTCTCGCGAAAGGCGGCGACCCCTTCCTTGAAATCGTCGGTACGGCCAAGCTCGCCCTGCAGGTCGCGCTCTAGGTCGAGCTGCTGATCGAGCGAGTTGGTCTCGGCGGCGGCGAGCGCCCTCTTGATCAGACCGAGCGCCTTGGTCGGCTGGGTCGCGAGATGGCGGCCAAGCTTCGTCGCCTCCTCCATCAGCTTGTCATCGTCGACCGTCTTCCAGATCAGGCCCCAGCTCTCGGCCTGCTCGGCCGGCAGCTTGTCGCCGAGCAGAGTGAGCGCCGCTGCCCGCGCGCGTCCGACATGACGCGGCAGTAACCAGGTGCTTCCCGCATCCGGAATCAGCCCGATCTTGCAGAAGGCCTGGATAAACGAGGCCGACTTGGCCGCCATCACCAGGTCGCAGGCGAGCGCGATGCTGGCCCCGGCTCCGGCGGCAATCCCGTTGACGGCGGCGACGATCGGCTTCGGCATGTCGCGCATCGCGCGGATCAGCGGGTTGTAGGTGGTGTCGAGCGCCTTCGCGAGGTCTGGCTCGCCACCCGAGCTCAAGGCCGCCGAGTCGACGAGGTCGGCGCCCGAGCAGAAGCCGCGGCCCGCACCGGTCAGGATCAGGCATCGGATCTCCGGATCTGACGCGGCGCGCCCGAACGGCAGGCGGAGGTCGGCGTGGAGCTGACGGTTGAGCGCGGTCAAGGTGTCCGGCCGGGTCAGCGTC
>CAZZLX010000569.1:0-3043 GCA_964655235.1 uncultured Rhizobium sp. | reverse complement strand
CCTGCCTCGATCGTCACCTGGGGCCAGCTTGGCCTGACCGGTGAATTCGCCGACAAGCCGATCTCGCTCTACGGCCGCAACTCGGCCTCGGGCACCTACGGCTACTTCAAGGAAGTCGGACTCTTCAACGGCGACTACAAGGACAGCGTGAAGGAGCAGCCCGGCTCCTCGACCGTCGTCCAGGGCGTCGCCTCCGACAAGTTCGCGATCGGCTATTCGGGCATCGGCTACAAGACCGCCGACGTCCGCGCCGTGCCGATCGCCGCGAAGAAGGGCGAGAAGTGCTTCGAGGCGGATGCCGCCAACTCCTACTCCGGCGACTATCCGATCTCTCGCTTCCTCTACGTCTACGTCAACAAGAACCCGAACCAGGCGCTGGATCCCGTCCGCGCCGAGTTCGTCAAGTACATGCTGTCGAAGCAGGGCCAGGAAGGGACCGTCAAGGACGGCTACTTCCCGGTCACCAGCGACATCGTCATGGAAGACCTGAAGGCGGTCGGCCTCACCGCCGGCTCCTGACGTATCGAGAGGGGGCGGCTTCGGCCGCCCCTTCCTCCCTTCTCGGAATCCAATGACCGAAGCCGCTCTCGACCCCACGCCCGCAGCAAAGCCGCGCCGCCGCGTGACCCGACGCTCGGTCCTCGTCGCCGACCGCGTCGCCGACTGGAGCATCCGCGTCGGCGGGCTTTCGGTCATCGTCGCCGTCTTCGGCATCATGGTCTTTCTGACCCAGGTCGTGGTGCCGCTGTTCACCGGCGGCCGCGTGCTCGGCCAGCAAAGCTTCAAGATCTCGGGGTCGGCCGACGCCGTCCTCGCCGCCGGGTTCGACGAGAACCACGTCGTCGTCTACACGATCGGTCGCGACGGAGAGGCTGGCCTGTATCACCTGGCGTCGGGGCGTCCTCTTTCAGTGCCGCGCCTGGATTTCGGCGGCAAGCCTGCGACCGCATTCGGGCGCTCGATCGTCGGCGGGGAGGTGGCGTTCGGATTCGCCGACGGCACGGTCCGCTTCGGCAAGGTGCAGCTCAATGCGACTCTTGTTCCGACCGATGCCCTCCCGCGCGGTCTGACGCAGATCGGAACCGACCGGACCGATGGCTCGGCCGTATTCTCGCCGATCGCGGGCGATCAGTTCCGGAAGACGGAACTCGTGATCGCCCTGGAAGCGGAGCAGGCAATCGTCCAGGGGAAGGCGATCGTCGCGCTGGACTATCGCTCCGGCGGCACGGTGGAGCGTCCGGTGAAGACCTTCGTCACCGTCGACGACGCCGGAGTTCCCAGGCTGTCGATCGCCGAAACCCGGATCAACATGCTGACCCGGCAGGCCCGCACCGCCGTGTCGACCGCTGAGCTGCCGCCGCTTCCGGCCGGAACCCGCGTCGCCCGCGCCATAGTTTCCGAGAAAGGCGATCAGGTCTACGTCGCCGATCAGGGTGGCGTCGTGTACCGCTACGACACGAGGGATGCACAGGCACCGAAGCTTGCCGAGACTAGGGATCTCCTCCCCGGCGCGGCGGAGGTGGGCAACTTCGGATTCCTCATCGGCGAGCAGTCGATCGTCATGACCGGGTCCGATGGGTCGGTCTCCGTCTACTTCCGGCTGGCACGCGCCGCCACAGACACCACGGACGGATTCGGCCTCGTCCTCGCCCACAATCTCGCGTCACACAAGGCCGCTGCGACCGGCTTCGCGCCCAGCGAGCGCGGCAAGATGTTCGTGACGGCGGACGCGGACGGCGGTGTCCGACTCCGGCACTCCACCAGCGAGCAGACCCTGCTGACGCTGAACCAGACGGGCGGGGCGCCGAAGGCCGTCGCCTTGGCTCCGCGCGAAGACGCGGTTCTGGTGATCGGCGCCAGCGGCACCGGCACGGTCTGGCATGTCTCGGCGCCGCATCCGGAGACGACCTGGGCGTCGATTTTCGGCAAGGTCTGGTACGAAGGCTACGAGGGGCCGGCCTACACATGGCAGTCCTCGTCCGGCACCGACTCCTTCGAGCCGAAGCTGTCGCTGGTGCCGCTGATCTTCGGCACGATCAAAGCGACGTTCTATGCGCTCCTCTTCGCCGTGCCGATCGCGCTGCTCGCCGCCATCTACACCTCAGAGTTCGTCTCCCCCGCGGTCCGCGGGGGCGTGAAGCCCGTCATGGAGATGATGGCCTCGTTGCCGTCGGTGGTCCTCGGCTTCATCGCCGCGCTCGTGCTGGCGCCGCTGGTCGAGACATTCATTTCCTCCGTCCTCCTGGCATTCGTCTCGATCCCGATCTCGCTCGTGATCGGATCGCACCTCTGGCAGCTGCTTCCGCGCGACGTGTCGCTCCGGCTCGGCGGCGGGGTCAAGCTCGCGCTCGCCTTCGTCGCGCTCGCGGTCGGCGTCGCCTTTGCCGCCTATGGCGGCACCGCCTTCGAGCGCCTGGTCTTCGGCGGCGACGTCAAGGCGTGGGCCAATGGTGACGTCGGATCGGGCGGACCGTTCACCTTCCTTCTCCTGCTCCCTCTCACATACGTCGCCGCGCTCATGCTTTCCGAGCGGCTGCTCGGCGACTGGATCGGGATCGAGCGGGCGCCCCCGGGACTGAAGACCGGGGCTCTCGATGCATTCAGGTGGCTTTCGACGCTTGCTGCCGCCGCCGCCGCCGCGGCCGTGCTTGCCATGCTCCTGACCGCGGCCGGACTCGATGCGCGAGGCGGCGTCGTGTCGACTTACGTCCAGCGCAATACGCTCGTCGTCGGCTTCGCCATGGGCTTCGCGGTCATTCCCATCATCTATACGATTGCCGAGGACGCGCTGAACTCCGTGCCGGAACACCTGCGCGCGGCATCGCTCGCCTGTGGGGCGACCCCTTGGCAGACGGCGACCCGCGTGATCCTGCCGACCGCGATGAGCGGCGTCTTCGCCGCGATCATGGTCGGGATGGGCCGGGCCGTCGGCGAGACCATGATCGTCGTCATGGCGGCGGGCAACACGCCGATCATGGAGTGGAACATCTTCTCCGGCCTGCGGGCGCTTTCGGCCAACATCGCGGTCGAGCTGCCGGAGGCG
>CAZZLX010000568.1:0-3051 GCA_964655235.1 uncultured Rhizobium sp. | reverse complement strand
GGCGCCGAGGTGCCGCGCACCACCTGCGTGGTGTTGTTCTTCTCGGCCCAGCTCTTCGACATGATGAAGAACAGCGGCAGCTGCTGCGGCAGGATCGGATCCGGACCCTTGGTGATGATGTCGATCGTGGTCGGATCGACGACCTTCACTTCCTTGATCGTCGCCGTGTAGCCCTTCATATCGGACTGGTCGTGATTGTAGCGCGTCACGGAGAAGGCGACGTCTTCGGCCGTGAACGGCGTGCCGTCGTGGAACTTCACGCCCGGGCGCAGCTTGAAGCGCCAGGTCTCCGGGTTCACCTGCGACCACTCGGTCGCGAGCGCGGGAGCGAGGCTGAGGTCGAAGTTGCGATAGAGCAGGCCCTCGTAGAGGTTGCCCTTCATCGCGTTCGTCGGGCCTTCGTTGTTGATCGCCGGATCGAGGCCGAGCAGGTCGGCGTTGGTCGAATAGCGCAGTACCTTCGCATGCGCCGGAAGAGCAGCCATCGCGACGGCAAGCGCCGTCGCCACTACGTAACGCATCGGGATCTCCCTCCGAATGGCGGCCCTTTGCGGACCGCGTCCCCTGTTTCATCCGGTGCCGGATTGGCCCGGCACCAGCTAAGCCCTAGTTTCACCACACGGACCGGGAAAATCAACCGGAAGCGCGGGGTGCCCCGCACCGGCGAAGTCGAACGTCTATTTAGTCCCGTAGATGCGGTCGCCGGCGTCACCGAGCCCCGGCACAATGTAGCCGTGGTCGTTGAGATGGCTGTCGATCGCGGCGGTGAAGATCGGCACGTCCGGATGCGCCTCGCCCATCGCGAGCACGCCTTCGGGCGCGGCGAGCAAGCAGACGAAGCGCAGGTTCACGGCCCCCCGGTCCTTGAGGCGCGACACGGCGGCGATCGCCGAATGGCCGGTCGCCAGCATCGGGTCGACGACGATCACCGGCCGGTCGGCAATATCGGCGGGGACCTTGAAGTAGTACTCGACCGCCTCCAGCGTCTCCGGATCGCGGTAGAGGCCGATATGGCCGACGCGCGCCGAGGGAATGAGGTCGAGGATGCCGTCGAGGATGCCGTTGCCGGCGCGCAGGATCGAGACGATGCAGAGCTTCTTGCCGGCGAGCGTCGGCGCGTCCATCTCGGCGAGCGGCGTCTCGATCGGGCGCGTGGTCAGCGGCAGGTCGCGCGTCACCTCGTAGGCTACCAGCAGCGCGATCTCGCGCAGCAGCTGGCGGAACTCGGACGACGGCGTCTCCTTCAGCCGCATCAGGGTAAGCTTGTGCTGGACCAGCGGATGGCTGACGACGATGACCGTGCCGGGCATGCTTCCCCCTCGCCTCTTCTGGTTCCGTCTTAGAAGACCGTCCCGTCGCTGTCGAGCCGGAGCGGCGGACCGCCGTCGGGCCTGAGGCGCGCGGCGACCCTGCGACCGGCGGTCCAGGTCCCGCCCTGCAGCACCTTCGCCAGAGGCAGGCTCTCGGCATCTAAGCCGAGGCGCATGCGCACCGCCCTCGCGATCTCGTCGAGGAGCGCCACGGTCAGCGCCCGCCATTCGACGATCGGCTCGTCGCCGGGCTTCCATACGCGATCCGGCGTCGCCGGATCGCGCCAGGCGAGCACGCCGAGATCGAGGAAGAGACCGCCGTTCCGGTACTCGGGCAGCCCGGTGAGATCGTCGAGCCCGGTGATCCGAAGCCCGAGCCACTCCAGCGGCTCGACCAGCGAGTAGGTCAGCCATTGCAAGAGCTTGTGGAAGGGAACGAGTCCGTTCGACGCATCGTCGCTCGCGGCCGAGCGATGACGCCACGTGTCACCGAGCGGCAGCCCGGCAAGGCTGAGGCGTCCGGGCCAGACGAGACCGAAGCCCGAGAGCACGGCATCAAGAACTTCCGTCGCCGCCAGGGTGCCGTGCGTGGCGCGGCGCTCGATATAGTCGACCAGGTTGCCGATGCGCGCATCGCGGCCGAAGAGATCGGGGGCTTTCGCGATCGCGCCGCCGAGGCTTCGCAGCAGCGAGGCGCGGCCGTCGAGCCCGACCATCGGGTTCGACGATCCCACCTGGCAGCCGAAGGCGAGCTTCGTCGCATCGAAACGCGCGAGCCCGGTCGCGTCCGCGCGGAGCGGCCGCGTCGCATCGCCGGAGAAGGTGCCGGCGACGAAGAGATCGAAGCTCGCGACCGCGAGGCCTTCGGAGCGCGAGAAGAACGCGCCGCTCGACGGCTCGCAGTAGCGCCAGTCCGGGCCGGCGCCGGCATCGAGAAGCACGCTGGTGACCGCGAGGTCGAAGCCGATCCGCGCCCGCTCGCGCGCGTCGGCGTCGAGGTTCCTCGAAAGATCGCCCCAGCGGTCGCGGCCGCCGGCGGCGAAGTGGCGCCAGCGGCTGTGATAGGGAATGTCGAGCGTCGGATAGTCGGCGCGGGTCGCCGCGATCACCTCGTCGACCGCCAGCGGCAGCCGCGCGCGGTCGAGCTTCAGGTGCGGCAGGCGGTCCTGGTCGGCGAGCGCCAGCAGCTGGTGCGCGCGCGAGCGGACTGCCTTCGCAGAAAGAAGCCAGCGCGCCGCCTCGGCCTCGCTGCGGGTCATTCCCTGAGGGCTGTCATTCTTTAAGGGACCGCCCCTTGGGCTTGGCGAGCTCGGCGGCGTCGGGCACCGCCGGGCTGTAGTAGCCGGCGGCCTTCTTCGCATCCATCTCGACGCTGGCGTCGGCCGGGATCAGCTCGTCGGGGATCGCCACGCGCTCGACCACCTCGATGCCGCTCCGGACCAGCGGCTCGTACTTCATGTCGCTCATCGAGCAGAAGCGGTCGATGCGGCTGACGCCGAGCCAGTGGATCACGTCGGGCGCCAGCTCCTGGAAGCGCATGTCCTGGACGCCGGCGACGCATTCGGTGCGCTCGAAGTACGTGGCGGCGCGGTCGCCGCCTTCCTGGCGCTTGCGCGCATTGTAGACGAGAAACTTGGTGACCTCGCCGAGCGCGCGGCCTTCCTTCCTGTTGTAGACGACGATGCCGGCACCGCCGCCTTGCGCAGTCTCGATGCAGACCTCGATGCCGTGCGCGAGGTAG
>CAZZLX010000567.1:0-3061 GCA_964655235.1 uncultured Rhizobium sp. | reverse complement strand
GAACAGGTTGAACCCGAGGCTGACGACGAGGATGGCGAGGCCGGGCGCGGCGGCGAGGAACCAGCTGCCGAGCAGGTACTGTCGGCCGGTCGAGAGCATGGCGCCCCATTCCGGCATCGGCGGCTGCGCACCGAGGCCGAGGAAGCCCAGCGCCGCGGCGGTCAGGATGATGCCGGCCATGTTGAGCGTGATGCGGATGATCACCGAGGAGAGGCACATCGGCACGATGTGCTTGACCACGATGCGCCACGCCGGCGCTCCCTGCGCGCGGATCGCCGCGATGTAGTCCGAGGACCTGACCGTCAGCGTCTCGGCGCGGGCCAGGCGCGCGATCGGCGGCCAGACGGTCAGCGCGATTGCGATCACGGCGTTGCGGATGCCCGGCCCCAGCGCCGCGACGAACGCGAGCGCCAGGATCAGGCCCGGGAACGAGAGGAAGAGGTCGGTGATCCGCATCATGATCGTGTCGGTCCAGCCGCCGAAGTAGCCGGAGACCGTGCCGACCAGAAGGCCGATAGGCGCGGCGATGACCGCGACCAGGCAGGTGATCTGCAGCGTGATGCGCGATCCGTACACGACGCGGCTGAAGATGTCGCGGCCGAGCTCGTCGGTGCCGAACCAGTGCTCGCCGCCCGGCGGCAGCAGCCGGCGGGAGAGATTCTGCTCGTTCATCGGATAGGGCGCGATCAGCGGCGCGAAGATCGCGACCAGCAGCAGCACCAGGAGGATGCCGAGGCCGATCATCGCGAGCGGATTCTGGGAGAAGCGGACGCAGCCGATGTAGAGCCGCTGCAGACTCGCCTGCGTCGGTGACTGGCTGACCTCGGCCCTGAGATAGGCGAGGATTCCACCCTTTCCGGGTTCGATGACGGTGGTCATTTCGTGCGCGGATCCAGGATCCTGTAGAGAATGTCGCTGACGAGGTTGATCGTGACGAAGATGATGCCGACGATCAGCACGCAGGCGAGCACCGCGTTCATGTCGCCGGCGAGCAGGCCCGAAACCAGGTAGCGGCCGAAGCCGGGCCAGGCGAAGACGGTCTCGGTCACCACCGCGCCCTCGAGCAGGATCGCATAGGCGAGCGCGACGATGGTCAGGAGCTGCACCGCGATATTGCGGAAGGCGTGCTTGCGGATGACCTTCCACTTCGACAGGCCCTTCACCCGCGCCGCCAGGATGTACTCCTGCGAGAGCTGGGCCAGCATGAAGCTGCGGGTCAGCCGGCTGATGAAGGCGATGGCGCTGAAGCTGAGGATGCTGGCCGGCAGCACGATGTGGGAGAAGGCATTCTGCCAAACCTCCCACTCGCCGGCGATCGCCGCGTCGATCAGCATCAGGCCGGTAACGCGGTCGACGACGTCGATGTAGTAGACGTCGAGCCGGCCCGGTCCACCCACCCAGCCGAGCATGGCGTAGAACAGCACCAGGCCCATCAACCCGCTCCAGAAGGTCGGGACGGAGTAGCCCAGAAGGCCGACGATGCGCGCGAAATGGTCGATCGGGCTGCCGCGGTAGACCGCCGCCAGCACGCCGATCGGCATGCCCAGACACACGCCGATCGTGATCGCGATGGTCGCGAGCTCGATCGTCGCCGGGAACACGCGCATGAGGTCGGCGGAGACCTTGTTGCCGGTGAACAGAGCATTGCCGAATTCGCCGCGCAGCATGTCGCCCATGAAGTAGGCGAACTGGACATAGAGCGGCTTATCCAGGCCCAGCTGCTTGTAGACCATGTCGTAGGTGGAGGCGTCGGCCTGCTCGCCGACGATGGCGATGACCGGATCGATCGGCAGCATGCGCCCGATGAAGAAGGTGAGCGCGAGCAGGCCCAGCAGGGTCACCACCGCGGACGACCCCACGCGCCAGGCGTCCCACACGCACGCCGGCAGCTTCGGCTTCGCCGCCGGCTGCCGGTTGACGTCGGTCACCGCCATTGAACGTATCCCCCGCCTGCTGCTACTTGCGCGCCGACGCGTAGTCGACCTTGAACGGACCGATCGCGAAGTCCTTCACTTCCTTGCGGTAGGCGATCGGCCGGACCGTCTGGAACATGTAGGCCATCGGGCCGTTGTGGAGCATATGCTCCTGGATCTGCTTGTATGTCGCGATCCGCTTTGCCGGATCCTTCTCCATCATCGCGGCATCGGTCATCTTGTTGATGTTCTCGTCGAACCAGGCCGAGCGCCACGACGGATACTGCGCCAGCTTCGACTCGGCGCGGTTGTCCGGATTGTAGGCGTGGCGCGAGATCATGCTGTGCGCGTCGGGGTACCCGGCGCCCCAGCCGATCTGGCCGATCTGGAACTCGCGCGCCCGCATCTTGGTGAACAGGTTGGCATCCGCCATCTGCTCGAGGTCGAGCTTGATGCCTGCCTTCGCCGCATTCGCCTGGACGTGCTGGGCGACCGCCGGATTGAACTGGTTCGCCGACAGGATGTACTTCATCGAGAAGCCGTTGGGATATCCGGCTTCGGCCAGCAGCTTCTTCGCCATGTCGATGTCGAGCTTGAAGGGAAGGCCCTCCTTCTCGTTCAGCGCGCCGAAAGCGCCGATCGGCACCAGGCTGTTCCTGGCCTTGCCCTGGAACGCCATCACCGTCTTTTCGAGCCCCTCGTAGTCGACGAGGTAGCGGAACGCCTCGCGCACCTTGGGATTTGCCAGGATCGGATCGGAGACGTTGAAGGCGAAGTAGCTGAAGCCGTGCATCACCGTCTGCTCGATGTGCATGTCCTTGTTCGCCGACAGCGCCTTGAGATCGTCGGCGCTCAAGAGGCGGCCGACGTCGATGTCGCCCTTCTCGAGCTGCAAACGCTGCGCGCCGGACTCGGGGATGTGGCGGATCAACACGCGCTTCAGGCCCGGCTTCTTGCCGAAGTAGTTATCGTTGGCTTCCAGGATCACGACATCGTTGGCGTTCCAGGTCCGCACCTTGTAGGGGCCGACGCAGTCGGATTGGGTCTTGAACCAGCCGTTGCCGTAGTCGCTCTTGCCGTCGGTGGTCTTGGCGTTCTTCTCGCCGGTCTCCTTGTTCATGACCGACGCGACGTTGCTGGAGAACGCA
>CAZZLX010000566.1:0-3064 GCA_964655235.1 uncultured Rhizobium sp. | reverse complement strand
GCTCGGGCTCGAGGCTGCCGTGATGGATGCCGATCGCGAGATTGTCCTCGTTGATCCGCCAAAGGCCCTGGAACACGATCTCGGCCTGGGCGCGCGTGTTGACGAAGACGATCGTCGTCGCGTGCTTCTTGATCTGCTCGTAGATCTCGGGCGTGCCGTGCTCGGCCATGTGCCCGGCCCACGGCGTCTCGGCCTTGGTGCGGAGGATGCCGATCTCGGGCCTGGCGCCACCTTTCAGCACCACCCGGCGGACGCGCGGATCGTCGGGCTTGGCCTCGGTCGAGAGGAACGAGGCGAGCGCGTCCGGGAATGCCACCGTCGCCGAAAGCCCGATGCGTCTGGACTCAGGCGCAAGCTTGCTTACGCGAGCGAGGCCGAGCGCCAGCAGATCGCCGCGCTTGGATCCGGTGACCGCGTGCAGCTCGTCGACGATCACGCATTTCAGGTGACGGAAGATCTCCGGTGCGTCCGCATAGGAGATCAGGAGGGCCAGCGACTCCGGCGTCGTCAGCAGCATGTGCGGCGGCGTCCGCCGCTGGCGCTGACGCTTGGCGTGCGGCGTGTCGCCGGTGCGCGTCTCCGCCGTGATCGGCAGCGCCATCTCGGCGATCGGGTCGAGCAGGTTGCGGTGGACGTCGACCGCGAGCGCCTTCAGTGGGCTGATGTAGAGAGTGTCGAGCCGCGGGGTCGGATCGGCAGCAAGTCTGACAAGGCTCGGCAGAAATCCTGCCAGGGTCTTGCCGGCGCCGGTCGGCGCGATCAGCAGAACCGACTCGCCGGCGCGGTCCGCCTCGATGAGTGCTAGCTGATGCGCGCGCGGCTGCCAGCCGCGCGACGCGAACCAGCCGGAAAACGGCTCCGGCAGGCTCATCAGCGGCGGTTTGGGCTCTGCACGGATGCGGGCATCGGCATGGGGGAGATCATGCCACCGAGTTTATCACGCGACCGACGGAAGCCGCTTCACCGCACGCCAGCCGGCGACGGCGAAGAAGACCAGCACAAGGCCCTGTACGACCGCGAAGGGCGGCTCGTTGCCGTTGGGCGCCAGCTCCTTGAGATGCGGGAACTTCAGGAAGGACTGCACCACCAGCACGAAGGTGTTGAGGTAGAGCGAGACCACGGCGCCGATCACATACCTTTTCCGCCACGGGCCTTCGAGATCGAAGCGGTATAGGGCCAGCAGCGGCGGGACCATCACCAGCGTGGCGAGGATGCCGGTGCCGATCGCCGGCGTCATTCCGTTGAACGGGAAGAGGAAGCCCGTGAGGCTGGTCGCCAGCGTCGTCCACAGGAAGACATGGGTCCAGCCGCTCCGACCGACCTCGCCGCGCAGGAGTCCGCCGAGAACGGCGAAGCCGGCGAGGATGCCGACGAAGCTCAATAGAACGTGGATCGTGCCGAACGTCGGCGATGCGAAGATCATGAGAAGCGCCCTCTACTCTGTTACCGCCACTCGGCCACAGAGTCGGGGGCACGTCCACCGTGGGATACGTCAGCGCTTCTCGCTGTCGAGCATCGACATGCCGAAGGCGTTGTAGCGGTCGCCCGCTGCCGCATTCTTGGGCACCGCGCGCTCGATCGCGGCGATGTCGGCCGGAGTCAGGGCGACATCCAGGCTCCCGATGGCTTCGGCGAGACGGTCGCGGCGACGGGCGCCGATCACCGGCACGATGTCCTCTCCCTGTGCCGCGACCCAGGCGATCGCCGCTTGCGCGACGGTGATGCCCTTCGTGTCGGCGATCTTCCTCAAGGCCTCGACCAACGCCAGGTTGACGTCGACGTTGCCGGCCTGGAAGCGCGGGCTGTGGGCGCGGAAGTCTCTCCCCGTGGTCGAGCCCTTCTGGAAATGTCCGCTGATGAGACCGCGCGACAGGACGCCATAAGCGGTGATGCCGATGCCGAGCTCGCGTGCGACCGGCAGGATCGCGTCCTCGATGCCGCGGGAGATCAGCGAATATTCGATCTGAAGGTCGACGATCGGATGCACCGCCGCGGCGCGGCGCATCGTCGCCGGTCCGACCTCGGAAAGTCCGACATGCCGGACGTAGCCTGCCTTCACCATGTCGGCGATGGCGCCGATCGTGTCTTCTATCGGCACGTTGGGATCAAGACGCGAAGGGCGATAGACGTCGATGCAATCGACGCCGAGCCGCCGCAGCGAGTAGGCGAGCGAGGTCTTCACCGCCGCTGGCCGGTTGTCGTAGCCGACAAAGTTCCCGGCCGGATCGCGGAGCGCCCCGAACTTGACACTGACCACGTAGCGGTCCCGGGGCACGCCTTTCAGCGCTTCCCCGATCAGCATCTCGTTGTGGCCCATGCCGTAGAAGTCGCCGGTGTCGATCAGGGTGATCCCCGCATCGAGCGCCGCATGGAGGGTGGCCAGGCTCTCTTCTCGGTCAGCCGGGCCGTACATGTCCGACATGCCCATGGCACCAAGGCCGATGGCCGAGACTTTGGGGCCGGTCTTTCCGAGCTGACGAAGCTGCATGTCACGTCTCCTGGAGATGGGCGGACGATGCCCGCCGGATGGACGTGAGAATGGTCGCTGGCGGCTTGTTCGATAATCCGGCATTAGTTGAATAGGCTGTGCGGATTTTCGAACAATGACCCAACCCGACCTCGCCGACCTGGATGCTTTCGCCGCCGTCGCCCGGCAACGCAGCTTCAGGGGTGCTGCTTCGCTGCGGGGGATTTCGCCTTCGACCTTGAGCGAAGCCGTCGCCCGGCTCGAGGGACGGCTCGGCGTCCGCCTCCTGAACCGCACCACCCGCAGCGTGACGCCGACCGAGGCCGGCGCCCGCCTGCTCGAGCGCTTGAGCCCGGCCCTGGGCGAGGTCGCGGCGGCAGTCGATGCGGTCAACAGCTTCCGCGACAGCCCGACCGGTACGCTGCGGCTCAACGTGCCGACAGGCATCGCTCGATTCATCCTGCCGCGGATCGCAACGTCATTCCTGAAAGCCCATCCCGGCATCGCGCTCGAGGTCGTCGCGGCTTCCGCGGTTGGTTGTTCACGCGCCGAGCAGCGGCACCGGAACAGCCACGGCGAAGGCGAAGGCCCGCTCGA
>CAZZLX010000565.1:0-3085 GCA_964655235.1 uncultured Rhizobium sp. | reverse complement strand
TTCAGGCCTGAGCGCAGCTTGAAGGTATAGGTGAGACCGTCGGCGCTGGCGTTCCAGCTTTCCAGCATCTGCGGCTGCGGCTGGTTCTTGCCGTCCGGCGCGATCAGGAAGTCATAGATCATCACGCCGTGGTTCAGCGTCGTGCCAGCGGTGGTGAAGATCGGATCGAGGACGCGGAGATCCGCGTCGGGCACGTACTTGATGACGGTTTCCGCCGTCGCCGGTACGGAAGCGGCGGCGAGCATGGTTGCGCCCGCGAGCGCCGCCTTCAGGCGGCCGAGATGTCGTGTCATGGAATTCCTCTCCCTGCGCGGGGCCATCCCCGGGCGGGCATTGTTCGGTTCCGCGCGTTTCGTTGCAAGGACGTGCTGTTCCGACTCGCGAAATGCGAGCCGAAACCAAACCTTTCTATAGCTGGAACGACGAACCTTGCGTGATGCGTTTATCCCCGCTCGGCGACATCGATCGCGACATCTTCGAGAAGGTGCTGTGCGATCTCGCGCGACTGCGGCCACAGGCCCGTCGCCTCGATGTCGAAGCCGCGGTCTGGCGTTCGGTTACACGCCACACACGCGCATTGAGCGCGGATGAGATCGCGGAGGTTACCTGGCGCATCCTCCGCCGGCTCGGCGGGGCGACGAAGACCGCGGCCTAGGCCAGGCTTGCCCGGACGAGGTCCGAGGCCTTCTCGCCGATCATGATCGCCGCGGCGTTGGTGTTGCCCGAGACCAGGGTCGGCATGATCGAGGCATCGGCGACGCGAAGCCCGGCCACGCCGCGGACCTTGAGATCGGCGTCGACCACCGCGTTGCGGTCGACCTCCGGCCCCATCCGGCAGGTGCCGACCGGGTGGTAGATCGTGCCGCCCTTGGCGCGGCAATAGTCGAGGATCTCGTCGTCGGTCGTCACGTCCGCGCCCGGCGCGTACTCGGCACCGGTGAAGGCCTTCATCGCCGGCATCTCGCCGATGCGCCGCGCGATCCGAACGCCGGCGACGATCGCGCGCCGGTCGGTCTCGGCCGAGAGATAGTTCGGCTGGATCGCGGGGTGGTGGCGCGGGTTGTCCGACTTGAGCCTGATCCAGCCGCGGCTCTCCGGCCGCGACTGGTTGACGGTATTGTTGAAGCCGGGCCAGTCGTGGATGAGTATCGAGTTGCCGTCGGCCGAGCGCTCGAAGCTGACCGGCATGAAGTGATACTGAAGGTCTGCGGTCGCGACCTCGGGCGTGCTCTTGCAGAAGAGCCCCACCTCGCCCGCGCCGATCGTCGCCGCGCCCGAGCGCTTGAACAGCCACTCCATCCCGACCTTCGCCTGCTTCCACAGGCTGTGGCGGGTTTCGTTGTGGGTGATGGCCTGCGTGCAACGCCAGATGACGCGGATCTGGTAGTGGTCCTGCAGGTTGCCGCCGACGCCGGGCAGATCGGCGACGACGTCGATGCCGTGCTCTTTCAGATGCGCGGCCGGGCCGATCCCGGAAAGCTGCAGCAGCTGCGGCGAGTTGATCGCGCCGCCGGCGAGCACAACCTCGCGGGCGCGCACCTCTGCCGGAATGCCGTGGTGCAGATAGGCGACGCCGACGGCGCGCCCGTTCTCGACCAGCACCTTGGTCGCCAGCGCATCGGTCTCGATATGCAGGTTCGGCCGGCGCCGCGCCGGGCGAAGATAGGCGTTCGCCGCGCTCGATCTGACGCCGTTGCTGCTGGTGAGCTGGTAGTAGCCGACGCCTTCCTGGCTCGGGCCATTGAAGTCGCCGTTGACCGGGTAGCCCGCCTCGACCGCCGCCCTGATGAAAGCCTCGCAGAGCGGATGCTTCATGCGGAGGTCGGAGACGCCGAGCGGGCCGCCGATGCCGTGCAGCTCGCTGGCGCCGCGCTCCTGGTTCTCGGCGCGCTTGAAATAGGGCAGCACATCGGTGAAGGACCAGCCGGCATTGCCGAGCTGGCGCCAGTGATCGTAGTCCTCGGCCTGCCCGCGGATATAGATGAGCCCGTTGATCGACGATGACCCTCCCAGCACCTTGCCGCGCGGCCAGACGATCGAACGCCCGTTCATCCCCGGATCGGCCTCGGTCTCGAAGCCCCAGGAGAGCGGCGAGAGGATGTTGCGGAAGTAGCCGACCGGCAGGTGGATCCACGGATCGGTGTCGCGCGGCCCCGCCTCGAGCAGGACCACGCGGATCTTCGGGTCTTCGCTCAAGCGTCCCGCCAGCGCGCAGCCCGCCGAACCGCCGCCGACGATGACGACGTCGGCGTCGATCATGCGGGCCGGCGCTTGAGGATGTGGATGCAGCTCATCGTCAGCACGGTCTCGTCGCCTTGCGTCACGAAGGCGTACTTGATGCGAACCGTCCCGCGATCGGCCTTGGACGAGGATGGCCTGGTCTCCATCACCTCGCCCTTGACGCGCAGCGTGTCGCCCGGACGCACCGGCCGCGTCCAGCGGAGCTCGTCCAGCCCCGGCGATCCCATCGAGCCGCCTTTCAGCACGCCGAGATCGAGAACCTGGCGAAACCCGAGCGCCAATGTCTGGAAGCCCGACGCGATCAGCCCGCCGAAAGGCCCGGCCTCCGCCGCGGTCACGTCGATGTGGAAGGGTTGGGGATCGTAGGTGATGGCGAAGTCGAGGATCATCGACTCGGTCAGCGTCACGCCGCCGGTGACGAAGGTGTCGCCAGGCTTGAAGTCCTCGAAGAAGCGATCGGTCACGGCCGGCCCTTGAGGGACGTGCCGAGCTGCACGCCGGGCCGGTTGGCGATCGCGGTGAACCAGCGCTGCAGGTTGGCGAGATCGGGGAAGGTGCGATTGAGCGCAGTCTTGAGCCGCCAGACGTTGCAGTAGAGCGCGATGTCGGCGATCGAGAAGTCGCCGGCGATCCACTCGGACTTTGCGAGCTTGGCGTCGAGGCGGGTGAGTGCGGCGCGGATGCGGGCATCGAAGTCGGCGATGACCTCGTCCGGCACCTTGCCGGGGAAGTCGTCCTGGATGTGGAAGAGGGCGTTGAACGGCGCGTAGACGTCGGTCATCGCCGTCGCCAGCGCCTCGAACACGCGGGCCCGGTCCGCCGCTCCGGCCGGCAGCAGCTTGCC
>CAZZLX010000564.1:0-3086 GCA_964655235.1 uncultured Rhizobium sp. | reverse complement strand
CACGCACAAGACCCAGCTCGAGCACCAGGACAAGTTCGACGACGCCAACATGCTCTCGCGCGGCCAGGAGATCGCGGCGAAGGTCGATGAGAACGAGGCGATCGACATCGTGCTGCAGCCGGGCGAGATGTCGCTGCATCACGTGCTTCTGGTCCACGGGTCGGGAGTCAACAAGGCGAAGCTGCCGCGCGTCGGCTTTGCCATCCGCTACATCCCGACGCGGCTCCGCCAAAACGGCATCGCCCGCACCAGCGCGACGCTCGCCCGCGGCAAGGACGCCTACGGCAACTTCGACCACGAGATCCGGCCGGAGGGCGATCTGCATCCGGCGGCGGTCGAGCGCCACAGGCAGATCACCGAGGCGCAGCTGAACGTGCTTTATGCCGGCGCGGCGCAGGCGGGCAAGCGCACCGACGCGGACATTGCGGCGCAGAAGCGGGTGGCCGGCGGCATGTGAGCGCCACCGATTACGGCTCAGCGCTTCACTGCTTGGCGGTAAAGACCTTGTGGGCGCGGGCGACGAGGCCCATCAACTCGCGCCCCACGCTGCCGCCGTCGTCGAGGATCTTGTGGCGGACGGCGGTGCGGAAGGCGATCAGATGCGCCTTCACGAATTCCATGAAGCGGTTGGAAACCAGGTACTCGCCGCCGGTGTAGTGGGCGAGCGAGCGCGACACCGCGCTCATCAAGGTGAAACCCGCGGCCGATGAATCCTGCGCGGCCTGGGTCGCGGTCGAGTTGATGCGCACGCGGGCGCCGCCGAAGGGATCGCGGCCGAACTCCTCGAAGTCGCCGTCAAGTCGCGTCGAGTAGCCGCCCATTGCCTCGGCCGCGCGGTCGCGCGAGGCCGCGACCGCGGTGATCGCCTTCCGGATCGCATCGGCCGGCAGCGCGCGCGGCTTGCCGTCGGGGAGATGCTCGAAGGCGATCACGAGCGCGCCGTCGTCCACGGTGAAGCGGAAAGGATCGTCGATGCGGTGCACCCTGGTGTCGGAGGTGAAGCGGCGCTCGACCGTGTCCGCGTCCTGGCGCGTGCGGCGGTCGGGGCCTACGTAGGTCGAGGTCACGAAGAAACGACGCGGCTTCAGTACCGTCCGCTCGACGGCTCCCATGAGGCGCTCGCGGTTGAACGGTTTGGTCAGGAAGTAGTCGGCGCCGCAGTCGATCGAGCGCCGCACCTGATCGGCGGTGAAGATCGGCGAGGTGACGATCACCGGCAGCGCCGGCGTCGTCGACGCGACGTCGGTCCGGATCCATTTGAGGAGGTCGAAGCCGAGCTCGCCGTTGTTGCCGAACTCGATGATCGCAAGATCGTATTTGAGCGCGCCTTCGGTCAGGCGCGCCCGCGCCTCGTTCACTGATTCGGTACCGTCGACGGTACCGATCCGGGTCGCCTTGAAGAGATCACCGATCTCCTGGACCAGCGCAGAACTGCGGTCCACCACCAAGGTCCGGATGCTTGGTCCAAGCGGATCCTGCATTCTCGATCCAGCACGACGGTAAGGTTGGCGAAAAAACCACAGCCGGACCTGGGGTGCAAGACCCTTGTCCCAAGGGGGCTATTCTCGCTTCGCTTCGTCTAAATGCGGCTTCAGCCGGCCTGCGACCCAGAGGCCGAACATGCGGAAATCGCTGATCAGCGACCACCACGGATGGGTGAAGGTCGCCGGCCGGTTCCGCTCGATGATCGCGTGCGCGATCCAGGCGAAGAGATAGCCCGAGACGACCGCCGCCGGCACGAGGCGCCAGTCGCCGAGGAAAACGGCGACCGCGAGCAGGGTCAGGGCGAGCGCGGTCCCGACATAGTGGAGCGCACGGGTGACCGGCCGGCCGTGCTCGCGAAGATACCGGGGCCAGAAGGCGGCGTAGTTGGGTGACCGTCCGTCCATGGCCAATTCTCCCGCTTCGGGGCGGTCTTGTCACCTTGCCTCCGGGGATGGGGAAGCCTAGATAGCGCTCTCACCTGAAGAATCGAGGCGAATCATGGGCTACAGGCTGGCAGTGGTCGGCGCGACCGGCAATGTCGGGCGCGAGATGCTGAAGACGCTGGCCGAGCGCGAGTTTCCGGCCGACGACGTGGTGGCGCTCGCCTCCGAGCGCTCCATCGGCAGCGAGGTGAGCTACGGCGAAGACCAGACACTCGCCGTCCAGGACCTCGCGACCTTCGATTTCAGAGGCATCGATCTGGTCCTGTCCTCGCCAGGCGCCAAGGTCTCGGCGGTTCATGTGCCCCGCGCCGCCAAGGCCGGGGCGGTCGTGATCGACAACACTTCCCACTTCCGGATGGACCCGGACGTGCCCCTCGTCGTCCCGGAGGTCAATCCGGAGGCGCTCGCCGGATACGCCAGGCGCAACATCATCGCCAACCCGAACTGCTCGACCATCCAGATGGTGATGGCGCTGAAGCCCCTCCACGACCTCGCGCGGATCAGGCGGGTGGTGGTCGCCACCTACCAGTCGGCCTCCGGCGCCGGCCGCGAGGCGATGGACGAGTTGTTCAACCAGACCCGTGGCATCTACGTGAACGATCCCATCGTGAAGGAGCACTTCACCAAGCAGATCGCCTTCAACGTCATTCCCCACATCGACGTCTTCATGGACGACGGTTCGACCAAGGAGGAGTGGAAGATGGTGACCGAGACCAAGAAGATCCTCGGCCGCGAGATCCAGGTCGCGGCGACCTGCGTGCGCGTGCCCGTCTTCATCGGCCACGCAGAGGCGGTCAATGTCGAGTTCGAGCACACGATCGACGAGCGGACTGCGCGTCAGGTCCTCGGCAAGTCGCCCGGAATCTCGGTGATCGACCGCCGCGTCGACGAAGGCTACGTGACCCCGATCGAGGCGGCCGGCGAGGACAACGTCTATGTCAGCCGCATCCGCCGCGACTCAAGCGTCAAGAACGGCCTCTCGATGTGGGTGGTCGCCGACAATCTGCGCAAGGGCGCCGCGCTCAACGCGGTGCAGATCGCCGAAGAACTGCTGAAACTTTAACGCTTCCATCCCTTTAAAACAGCCATCCCGCTTCAGCCGCAAGGTCAAGGTTGAGGCGGGATTTTGCGTTTCCAGAGGGCGGGGTTTGATCCCTA
>CAZZLX010000563.1:0-3089 GCA_964655235.1 uncultured Rhizobium sp. | reverse complement strand
ACGCTGTCGCTGGTTGCCGGCATCGTGCTCGGGCTTGCCGCCGCCTTCTTCAGGGGCATCACCGACATCGCGATCATGCGGCTCATGGACATTATGCTGGCGCTGCCGAGCCTGCTCCTGGCGATCGTCATCGTGGCGATCCTCGGCCCCGGCCTTTTCAACGCGATGATCGCGGTCTCGATCGTGACGCTGCCGCACTTCACGCGGCTCGCGCGCGCCGCGGCGATGAGCGAGCTCACGCGCGAATACGTCGCCTCGTCCAAGCTCGCCGGCGCCGGCTCGCTCCGGCTCATGTTCATGACGGTGCTGCCGAACTGCCTGGCGCCGCTGATCGTGCAGGCGACGCTGGGATTCTCGAACGCGATTCTCGACGCGGCGGCGCTGGGATTCCTCGGCCTCGGGGCGCAGCCGCCGACGCCGGAATGGGGCACGATGCTTGCGGGCTCGCTGCAGTTCGTCCAGCGCGCCTGGTGGGTTGTCAGCTTCCCCGGCATCGCGATCCTCGTGACCGTGCTCGCCTTCAACCTGATGGGCGACGGCCTTCGCGACGCGCTCGATCCGAAGCTGAAGCGATGAACCTGCTCGAGATCCGCAACCTGACGGTCGAATTCAAGACCGCGCGCGGGATCCTGCGTGCGGTCGACGCGGTCGATCTTGACCTCGACGAGGGCGAGGTGCTGGGCGTCGTCGGCGAGTCCGGGTCGGGCAAGAGCGTCTCGATGCTCGCGGTCATGGGGCTGCTCGCCGGCAACGCCACGGTCCGTGCCGACCGGCTCGCCTTTGGCGGACGCGACCTTCTCGGCCTATCGGCCCGCGCGCGTCGGGCTTTGGTCGGCAAGGACATGGCGATGATCTTCCAGGAGCCGACGACCAGCCTGAACCCGTGCTTCACCGTCGGATTCCAGATCACCGAGGCGATCAAGGTTCATCTCGGCGGCACCAGCCGGAGCCGCCGCGACCGTGCGGTCGAGCTGCTGACCCAGGTCGGCATTCCCGATCCCGGAAAGAGGCTCGACGCCTTCCCGCACCAGCTTTCAGGCGGCATGAACCAGCGCGCGATGATCGCGATGGCGATCGCCTGCAACCCGCGCCTCCTGATCGCCGACGAGCCGACGACCGCGCTCGACGTCACCATCCAGGCGCAGATCATCGACCTGCTTGTCTCCCTGCAGAAGAGCCAGGGCATGGGGATGGTGCTGATCACCCACGACATGGCCGTGGTCTCGGAGACCGCGCAGAAGGTCCAGGTGATGTATGCGGGGCAGGTGGTCGAGGCGCGGCCGGCGGCCGAGCTGTTCACCCGGCCGTCGCATCCCTACACCGCGGCGCTGCTGGCATCCCTGCCGACGAAGGCGAAGCGGCGCGAGCGGCTGCCGACGATCCCGGGCGTGGTGCCGGGCATCGGCGACCGCCCGGCGGGCTGCCTGTTCAACCCGCGCTGCCGCTTCGTCTTCGATCGCTGCTATGTCGAGCCGCCCGAGCCGCTGGGATCGGCGCGCACGCGCTGCCACACGCCGCTGGATGCCGACGGCGTGCCGACGCGCGAGAGGATGCCGGCATGAATCCGGTCATGGAAGCGCGCGGGCTCGCCCGCCACTACGGCATCGGCGGCGGCATGTTCCGCAAGGGGCTGACGATCAAGGCGGTCGACGGCGTGTCGTTCACGCTGAATGCCGGCACGACCTTGGCGATCGTCGGCGAGTCCGGTTGCGGCAAGTCCACGCTCGGCCGCGTGCTGGCGCTGCTCGAGGACGCGACTTCGGGCGAGCTGCTGATCGACGGCCGCCCGACCGAGGGCGAGAAGTCGGCCAAGGACCCGGCGCTCCGCCGCTCTGTGCAGATGGTGTTCCAGAACCCCTACGGCTCGCTGAACCCGCGCCAGACCGTCGGCCGCATCCTCGAAGAGCCGCTGGCGATCAACACGGATATGTCGGCCTCGCAGCGGGTCGAGGCGGCACGCGCGATGCTGGCGAAGGTGGGCCTGCGCCCCGACCACTACGGCCGCTATCCGCACATGTTCTCCGGCGGCCAGCGCCAACGCATCGCGATCGCGCGCGCGCTGATGCTGAACCCGCGCATCGTGATCGCCGACGAGCCGGTCTCGGCGCTCGACGTCTCGATCCAGGGCCAGATCCTGAACCTGCTGATGGACCTGCAAGACGAGCTCAAGCTCGCCTACCTGTTCGTCTCGCACGACCTCGGCGTCGTCCATCACATCGCCGACGAGGTGATGGTGATGTATCTCGGCCGTCCGGTGGAGCACGGGCCGACCGAGGACGTGTTCGAGCGGCCGCTGCATCCCTATACCCAGGCGCTGCTGGCAAGCCGTCCGCGCGTCGAGATCGGCACCAAGGCGCTGCGGCCCCATCTGACGGGAGAACTTCCGTCGCCGCTGAACCCGCCGCCCGGCTGCAGCTTCCACCGCCGCTGCCCCTACGCGCAGCCTTACTGCGCGGAAGTGCGACCGGAACCGCGCGAAGTCCTCGGCCGGCCCATCGCCTGCCACTACGCGGAAGAGATCCAGGACTTCCTCGCGCGTTCTCCCTGACGAGGGAATACGTAGGCCCTATGCCGCCAGCGGCTGGACCAGGCCCTTCGCCGTCTTCATCGCGCCCGGCCGGAACTCGCGGCCGAGAAAGCGGCGGCGGTCGACCGGGCCGGGCAGGTGCAGGCCGGTCGTCGCGTCCTGGCGGAAGCCGAAGCGGCGGTAGTACTCGGGATCGCCGACCAGGAACACCGACGGTTCGCCGGATTCCTCGGCTTTCTTCAGCGCCGCGTTCATCAAGGTCGAGCCGAGGCCTTCGCTCCGGCGCGCGTCGTCGACCGCGAGCGGGCCAAGCATCAGGCCGCGCCGGCCTAAGCCCAGCGTGACCGGCCATAGGCGAACCGTGCCACGAGGTCGTCGCCGTCGAGTGCCACAAGGCTCAGACCCCGCATCGGATCGCGGCCGTCGCGCAGGCGCTGGCAGGTCTTGTGCCAACGCGCCTCGCCGAAGGCCTGGTCGAGCAGGCGCTCTACGGCCGGAGCGTGCTCCGGCCGCTCTTCATGAAGAGTGACCATCTCATGACGCCTCCCCCGAGCGGGTTCAG
>CAZZLX010000562.1:0-3093 GCA_964655235.1 uncultured Rhizobium sp. | reverse complement strand
GCCTTCGTCCTTGTTGCCCTTGGCGTCGACGCCCCGGGCGATGTCGACGGACTGGCCGTGCAGGTGGACGCCGACCTTGGCCTTCTTCCAGTGGAAGCCCTTCTGCTCGTAGCCGATGTCCTTCACCACCTTGCGGGCGATCGCCTCGATCTTCGGCGCGTTCACCTTGCCCGACTTGTCGACGAGCGAACGGGGGCCGCGTACTTCGCCGGCGATGACGATGCGGTTCGTGGTGACTAGCGTCTCGCAGCCCAGGCGCGAATAGGGATCGGCCGAGAGGAAGGCGTCGACGATCGCGTCCGAGATCCGGTCGCAGACCTTGTCCGGATGGCCCTCTGCCACGGATTCGCTGGTGAAGACGTAGTCGGCCTGAGCCACGGGCGCCCCCTCACTACTTGCCTGGAAAGCCTGAAATAAGCGGCGTTTTTCGCCACCCGGTCGGGGGCGAGTGTTTGCTGGGTTTGACCTTGCCGGTCAAGGGAAAATGCGGCTTTTCCTACTCGCCGCGCGCGAGTGCCTTGGTCAGCTCGAATACCCGTCGGCGAAGGTCGGGCTCGCTGATTTCCCAATACGCGTCCACCAGTCCGCGGGTCTCGCGCCGGGCCATCGGATCGGCGTCGTAATCGCTCGGTGCCTCGGCCGCGCCGCGCGCTTGAGCGCTCGCTTTGCTTGGCATGTCGTCGAAGAAGAAGGAGACGGGCACGTCGAGCACGCGGCTCAGGTCGAAAAGGCGGCTGGCGCCGATCCGATTGGCGCCGCGCTCGTACTTCTGCACCTGCTGGAAGGTGAGGCCGAGAGCCTGGGCCAGCTTTTCCTGGCTCCAGCCGAGAAGGGTACGCCTGAGGCGCACGCGATGGCCGACATGGATATCGATCGGGTGACCCTTCCCATCGCTACCCGCCCGTGGCGGACGCCCACGCGGACGGCCGGTACGCGCCATCGCTCGGTTCCTCATTTCCTCGAATTGACGATCGGAAAGAGAAGTAGACGCGATTCGACGCGGGGGTCAATTGCTGCGAGACTTCCGTGGACTAGTCAGGCGGAACGCGAGAATGACTAATATCAACGCGAGTATTGCTACGGTTGTATCGCGCCAGCGCGTGTAAAACGTATCGGGTAATGCTACCGGCAAGTCTCCGTCGACGAGGCCGACCGCGTCGAGGTCCAGGGATTTTGTCACTCTCCCGTAAGAATCGATGATGCCGGAGATGCCGTTCTGGGCCGAGCGCACCAGGGGCAATCCCTCCTCCACGGCCCGCATGCGGGCGGCGGCGAAGTGCTGATAGGGACCCGCCGAGCGCCCATACCAGGCGTCGTTGGTCAGATTGAGCATCCATTGCGGCCGATCGTCGCGGTCCACGACGGCGCCGGGGAAGATCACCTCGTAGCAGATCAGGGCGCCGGCCGGTGGCGTGCCGGGTAAGCGGATGCTCATCAGGCCGGGGCCCGGCACCATGCTTTCGCCGGGAAGCTGGGGAACCCAGCCGAGCAACCAGCGGAGCGGCGTGTACTCGCCGAACGGCACCAGATGGGCCTTGTCGTAGGAGGCCGTCACGCGCCCGTCCCGGTCGATGGCGACGAGGCCGTTGGTGAAGGGCGGGCGCTCGCCCGCGCCCTGGAGGCGAATGGTTCCGGTGACGACCGCCCCGCCCTCGGGCGCCACCGACGCGATCGCCTTCAGCACCTCGGGTTCGCGCTCGATCAGGAAGGGCACCGCCGTTTCCGGCCAGACCACCAGCGTCGGCGGCGCTTCGCCCGGCGAGCGCGTCATGGTCAGGTGCTTGACCAGCGTCGCGACGCGCTGGTCGATCTCCCATTTGAGACTTTGCGGGATGCTCGCCTGCACGAGCCGGAGACGCACGCCGGGAACGGTATCCCCGCTCGCCTCGGCTAGGCGCTGGTGACCGAAGGCGAAACCGATCGCGAGAAGCGCCGCGCCGGCAAGGATCGCGCGCCTGGCGAAGCGATGGCCGATCGCCGACGGCAGCGAGGCGACAAGCACGGTGAGCAGGCTCAGTCCCCAGGCGCCTAGCACCGACAGCGATTGGAGCATCTCGGGCACGCCGACCCAGGTCGAAGCGACGAGGTTCCAGGGAAAGCCGGTGAAGAGATGGCCGCGCAGCCACTCGATCGCCGTCCAGACCACCGCGAACCCGAGCACGCGTCCGACGCCTTCGAGCCGGAGTGCCTGCGTGATCGAGAGCGCTAGGCCGGTGTAGACCGCGAGGATCGAAGGAAGGCCCAGCGAGGCGAAGGGGATGAACCAGACGAAACGGTCGCCGTCGATCGTGAAGGCGTTGGCGATCCAGTAGAGGCCGCTGGTGAAATGCCCGAGCCCGAACCACCAGCCGAGCGTGAAGGCGTACCCCGGCCGTGCGTCGCGGCTGAGCCAGAGAAGGCCCGAGAAGGCGATCAGGAGCGCCGGAGGAAAATCGACGGGCGGGAAGGCCGCCGTGGCGGCCACGCCGAGCAGCGCGGCGAGGAGGCGCCGGCCCCATCTGCGGCCACGGCTGTCGGCCTCGCGTCGCATGCAGTCGGTGGCTGGCTACTTCGCGGGAACGCCGGCGACCGGCGCGTTGAGCACGCGCAGGCGCTTCACGCGGCGCGCGTCGGCCTCGACCACCTCGAACTCGAGTCCCGAGGGATGGCGGATCACCTCGCCGCGCACCGGCAGGTGGCCGGCGAGCCAGGTGACGAGCCCGGCCAGCGTGTCGGTGTTCTGCCGCTCCTCCTCGGAGAGGATCGGGCCGATCTCCTTCTCGAATTCCTCGATCGAGGCCCGCGCGTCGGCAGCGAGGGAGCCATCCGGTCGCCGCTCGAGTTTCGGCGCCTCGGTCTCGTCGTGCTCGTCGTCGATCTCGCCGACGATTTGCTCGATCAGGTCCTCGATGGTGACGAGCCCGTCCACGCCGCCGAACTCGTCGACGACCAGTGCCATGTGGGTCTTCGCCGCCCGCATCTCGATCATCATGTCCATCGTGCGCATGGCTGGCGAGACGAACATCACCTTGCGCAGCAGCCGGCGCAGCGTCACCTGCCGGCCCTCGGCGACCGCGGTCAGCACGTCCTTGATGTGCACCATGCCGAGCACGT
>CAZZLX010000561.1:0-3102 GCA_964655235.1 uncultured Rhizobium sp. | reverse complement strand
GGTGCAGATGACCAAGGCGATGGCGACGGCCTGGGCCAAGGACAACATCCAGGTGAACGCGGTGCTGCCGGGGTGGATCGACACCGACCTCACCAAGCGTGCGCGCCAGCAGGTGAAGGGGCTGCACGAGCGGGTCCTCGGGCGCACACCGGCCGGGCGCTGGGGCACGCCCGACGATCATGCTGGCATCGCCGTGTTCCTCGGCGGTCCGGGCTCGGACTTCGTCACCGGCACTGCGATCCCCGTCGACGGCGGCTATTCGGTGCAGGGCTGATGGCCGACCTGGTCACGCTCGCCGCGGACGGCGCGAGCGCGGTTGTCGCCGGCGAAGGGGCGGAACTGCGCTCGTGGCGGCCTGCCGGCGGACCGGAGCTGATATTCCCTGCGGACCCCGCGCATTGGCCGTTCTGGGCGCCGATTCTGTTCCCGATCGTGGGCTACCTGAAGGACGACCGGTACACTTGGCGCGGCAAGACCTACGGGATGTTCCGGCACGGGTTCACGCGCTTCAAGCCGTTCGCCCGGGTGATCGCCGACGCGCATCAGGTGACCTGGACTCTGGTCGACGACGAGCAGACGCGGGCGGAGTACCCCTTCGCCTTCCGCCTGACGCTCGACTACGAGCTCTCGGCGACGGCGCTGGACGTGGCCTTCGCCGTCGAGAATCGCGGCGCCGAGCCGATGCCCTATGCGGTCGGGTTCCACCCGGCTTTCAACTGGCCGTTCGCGGGCGGTGTGCGCGAGGACTATCGCGTCGAGTTCGAGGCGGAGGAGGCGGCACAGATCCCTGATATCACCGCGACCGGCCTCATACGTCGAAGCATGCGTCCCTCGCCGCTCGCAGGGCGGCGGCTCGACCTCCGGCCCGAACTCTTTGCGGGCGGCGCCTTCGTCTTCCCGGAGGCGCGAAGCCGCGAGATGACCTTCGCCGCCAGGGACGGCTCGGCGCTGGTGATGACAGCGGAAGGCTTTGCCCATCTCGTCGTCTGGGCCAAGCCGGCGGCGCCGTATGTCTCGCTTGAGGCGTGGAGCGGACACTCGGATTACGAAGATACCGACGGCGACTTCGCAGCCAAGCCGAGCATGCGCAGGCTTCCGCCGGGCGAAACGGCGCAGCATTCCGTAAGGCTGGCTTGGCGCGCCGCCGGCCGCTGAGGTAGGCTTTCGTCACTTCCCCATCTCGCGGACGGATTCCCATGATCGATCATCGTTGGCGGCGCGTGCTCATCACGGGCGCCGCTGGGCGCATCGGCTCGACCCTACGCGCCGGTCTCATCGGCCGTCACGACGGCTTCCGGCTGCTCGACCGCAAGCCGATCTCCGATCCCCGGGCGGACGAGGAGACGATCGTTGCGGATCTCGCCGACACGAAGGCGCTGGCCAAGGCGGTCGACGGCGTCGACGCGATGATCCACCTGGCCGGCGCGCCGGATCCGAAGGACTTCGAGACGATGTTCCGGATCAACGCGCGCGGCATGTTCGACGTGTTCGAAGCGGCGCGGAAGGCCGGCGTGCGCCGCATTATCTTCGCCTCCACCAACCACACCTACGGCATGTACCCGGTCGAGCACGGCATGACCGAGACGGATCCCGTCCGTCCCGACAGCTTCTATGGCGTCACCAAGGTCTTCGCCGAGGCGATGCTGCGCTACTACTTCGACAAGCACGGCATCGAGTCGGTCAGCGTGCGCATCGGGAGCTTCGAGAAGCGTCCGAGCCAGCAGCGCCACCTCATGACGTGGTTCAGCCACGGCGACACGGTCGAGCTTTTCGACCGCGCGCTCAAGCAGCCTAACATCGGCGCTGCGATCGTCTTCGGCATGTCGAACAACAAGCGCCTGAAGATCAAGCACCCGAACTGGGAGGCTATCGGCTTCAAGCCGACCGACGATGCCGAGACCTGGCTCGACCAGCTCAAGAGCGAAGGCGTCGACGTGGACGGCCCGCTCGAATGGAAGCTCCACGGCGGCATGTACGAGCCGCCGGAGTTCTAGAAGTTGGCCGACTATGACGTGATCGTGGTCGGTTCGGGCTCGGCCGGCGCACCGCTGGCCGCACGCTTGAGCGAGGATCCGGGCCGCCGCGTGCTGCTGCTGGAAGCCGGTCCCGACATGCGGAGCGCCGACACGCCGCCGGCGATGCGCGCGCCGAACCCGACCGCGCTGATCGTCCACGACAGCTTCGGGCATTTCCAGTGGCCGAACCTCTTGGCCAAGCGCACGCCCTTGCAGAAGCCGCGCAAGTACTGGCGCGGCCGCGTGCTCGGCGGCTCCTCGGCGATCAACGGGCAGGTCGCGATCCGCGGCCACCGCGAGGACTTCGACGGCTGGGCCGCCGAAGGCTGCGCCGGCTGGAGCTGGGAGGACGTGCTGCCGTCCTTCATCCGGCTCGAGGACGACCACGACCACGGCGACAAGCCCTATCACCGGCGCGGCGGGCCGACGCCTGTCCGGCGCAACCCGATCCATGACTGGGGCTATATCGACCGCGCCTTCTTCCTGGCCGGTCTCGATCTGGGATACCCATTCGCCGACGATCACAACGCGCCGGACTCGACCGGAGTCTCGCGCTACGCGATCAACAACACCGCCGCTGGCGTGCGCGTCTCGACCGCCGACGGCTATCTGGAGCCGATCCGCGGGCGGAAGAACCTGACCATCGTCTGCGACGCGCAGGTCGAGCGCGTGCTGCTGGAGCCGCGCGGCAACCAGGTGGTCGCGACCGGCGTGACGGCGAGGCTCCCGGGCGGGCGCCAGGACTTCCGCGCCAAGGAGATCGTGATCGCCGCCGGCGGCGCGCACTCGCCGGCGATCCTGATGCGCTCCGGCATCGGCCCCGCGGCCGACCTCAAGGCGCTCGGCATCGCGCCGCTGCTCGATCTGCCGGTCGGCCATCATCTTCAGGATCATCCGGCGGCGCCGTTCCGCCTGCTGCTGAAGCCCGAGGCGCGGGCGAAGTCGCTCTACGAGCGCCACACCAACTGCGTGATCCGCTACACCTCGGGCCTTGCCGGCGCCGGCACCAACGATATGAAGCTGATCGAGCTGAACCAGTTCGGCGACAGCCTCGGGCGGCGTCCCGACCTCGACCTGACGCAGAACC
>CAZZLX010000560.1:0-3104 GCA_964655235.1 uncultured Rhizobium sp. | reverse complement strand
GGCCACGCGCTCGGAGATCAGCGCCTCGATGTCGCCCGGCTGCTCCGGGTATTGTCCGCGCGCGACGCTGGTGCGGAAAATCTCCTCGAAGCTGCGGCCGGGCGACAGCATGTCGGCGATCGGCGCGTTGTGGCGGCGATAGGCCTCGTTGAAGGTGACGAGGCGGTGCTCGCGGTCGTAGACGGCGGCGGCGTCCGGGAGGCGGTCGAGCACGCCCTCGACCAGGCCCATGCGGCCCCGCTCCTCGTCGATGTCGACCGCGATGCCGAGATGGCCGTCCTCGGTCGGGGCACCGCCGATCCGGGTCCAGCGCCGTACGGGCCAGAAGCGTAGCGTCATGTCGCGGAATGATCGGCGCTCGGCCATTACCTGGGTGAACTTCCGCTTGTCGACGGGCCCCTCGATCAGGTCGGCCAGCGGCCGCCCGATCGCCTCTCCGATCGGAAGCCCGGCCGTCTTCCCAAATCCTTCCGTCGCCGCGGAAAGGCGGCCCTCGCGATCGGTACGCCAGAGGAAGCCGGACATGGTTTCGGCGAAGAGTTCGGCCGACGGCCAGAAGTTGGGTGCGTTGGTCACCCTTTCCACCCGCTCGGCGTGGCGATGCACTTCTGCATGACCCTAAGGGGCCTCCCTTCTGGAGAAACCGCCTTCAGTCACGTGCATCGAACGTGCCAAGGGCGGCGCCGGCACCACGCGCGAGCCGATGCCAAGCTTCGCCCATGGCGAACGAGTCGCCCCGGCCGGTCTATGACGCAGATCACAGCGGGGCGCACCGATCCCTTCCCGCTGTACGCCCGGCTCCGGGCCGAGGAATTCTCGCCATGCTCGGCCAGCGCGCGCCCCGGTGGCGAGGCAATGGGCCGGGTCGTGGCGTCCCCCATCGACATCGACATTGGCGCCCACTGGGCACCTGACCCTGGGCCACGGCATCCGTTTCCGCCTCGGCGACCCGCTGGCCCGGCCAGGAGGGCCAGATAGCGCTCGCGTATCTGGCGCGGAAGCTTCCCGATCTCGTGCTCGTGAGCGGGAATACGGAATGGGCGGATTCGTTGGTCTTGCGAGGGCTTTTGCGCCTTCCTGTCGCCCACGGCCGAGGAGGAAGATCTCCTCCCCTTCGCGAAAGCGATCCGGGCGCCTATCTTACGGGAACCGATGAGCGACAATTCCGACTGGGAAATTCCGGAAGAGGCACGTCCCCTTCCCTCCGATTATCAGTTCGACCTCGACCAGGCGCTGTCGAGCGTCGTCGCCCTGCGCGCGCGGGTCCCCGAGGACGCCTTCACCGCCTCGATCCTCGGCACCGAACGCGGCGGCAACGGCGTCATCATCCGCGAGGACGGGCTGATCCTGACGATCGGCTACCTGATCACCGAGGCCGAGACCGTGTGGGTCACCACCGCCGGCGGCAAGGCGCTCCAGGCCTATCCGATCGGCTACGACCAGACCACCGGCTTCGGGCTGGTCCAGGTGCTGGGGCGGGTGAAGCTGCCGGCCCTGCCGCTCGGCAGCGTCGCCGACGTCAAGGTCGGCGACGACGTCGTGGTCGGCGGCCATGGCGGCCGCAAGCGCTCGCTCGCCGCCCGCGTCACCGGCAAGCGCGAGTTCGCGGGCTACTGGGAATACGTGCTGGACGAGGCGCTGTTCACCGCTCCGGCCCACCCGAACTGGGGCGGAACGGCCGTGATCGGTCCCACCGGCAAGCTGATCGCCATCGGTTCGCTCCACGTCCAGGAGCGCCAGGGCAAGTCGCAGATCGACGTCAACATGTCGGTGCCGATCGACCTCCTGAAGCCGATCCTCGACGATATCCTGAAGCAGGGGCGCCCGGGCTCGCCGGCCCGGCCCTGGCTCGGCATGTACGCGATGGAGGCGGAAGGCCACCTGGTTGTTGCGGGGCTGGCCGGCGGCGGGCCGGCGGCGCGGGCCGGGATAAAGATCGGCGATCTGGTGCTGGCGGTGGCGGGCGAGCCGGTAAAGAACCTGGCGCCTCTGTTCCGCCGGGTCTGGGCGCTGGGTCCGGCGGGGGTCGAGGTGCCGATCACCTTGTCGCGCGACGGCAAGACGATGGAGACGAAGATCCGCTCGGCCAACCGCTCGGACTTCCTCAAGGCCCCCCGGCTTCACTAGGAGGCCTGGAACGGCCCGGCGAATTCTTCCTAGCTGTCCTTCTCGACGAACGAGATCTTCCGGGCCACCGGCTGCCAAGCCTCGCCCGTGCCCATCAGGCAGGTCGATCCCTTCGGCATGGTGACGATGAGCGTCCAGGTGCCGGAACTTGAAGTCAGCAGTTCGACGACCGCGCCGTTGCTGGCGAGACCGATGCCGACCGGCGCCTCCTGATACTCGGAAGCAAGCTGTTTCAGCACGCTGTCCCGGGTGCCGCAGATAGTCTCGCCGGCCGAGGCCGGGCTGCCGGCGAACGCGGCGGCGACACTGGCTGCGAAGATCAGGCGGGTCCGGGTGAGCATGAAACTCTCCTTCGACTGGCGACGTACCCTGTTACTGCAGCCTACGTGCCAACCCCTGATTTCCCGTTAACGCGGCGGAGGCGAAAATTAACTTTTGATCTCGGACAGGAAGTCTTGGGCGCCTCTTTTCCATATCGCCGCAAAGACATCGCCCCCATGCGCATGGTGAATGTCCGAACGTAAGATTGTTACGAACTGAATTCTACACGGCCCACATCCTACACGAGCCGCCAGCGACAAGCGCTTGAACAGCTTACCCAAGTTGCCGGCTGGCTTTGTCTTGCGAAGCCATGGTAACAAGCGAGAAGAACCAATAAGCAACGTGGGTGGGTGCGTCGTTCAGGCATGACTACTTCTTTCGCCACGTCAGAGAAGTTCTGGCCGCTCACATTCAGCGAGCGCGGCGTCCTCGTGCCTTTCACGACACCCATGCTCGCGGCTAGCCGGATCCGCGGGCCCGAGCTCAAGAAGGCCGAGATCATGGTGCCCGGCCTCTCGGGTGGTAAGGGTACCTACATCATTCCGTGGAAATCGGTGCCGGAAATGTTCAAGCTCACGGTGCACGACCGCTCGCTGCATGACGCGATCTGCGCGGCGCCGGACTTCACGCCGCGCCAGGTCCGCCTGGCCGCTCTC
>CAZZLX010000559.1:0-3116 GCA_964655235.1 uncultured Rhizobium sp. | reverse complement strand
CGCAGCGAATAGGTTCCGGCCGGCTCTCCGCCCATGAGCCATACCTTGTAGCCGTAGCCGAACCCGGGACTGACGCGGCCGGGCCGGAGGTGGTCGTCCTCGGCCCTGATGGTCGTGGCGTCCTTGATCCATTGGCGCGGGATGACCTGGCGGCCGTCCCAGTTGCCGTCGCGGGCGAGCAGGCGACCGAACCGCGCATAGTCGCGCAGCACCGCGTTGAAGCAGCAATAGGCGACCTCGTGACCGAAGACGTCGGTGATCCACGATGCATCGGCTTCGGCGCCGATCGGCTGCCAGATCTTTTCCGATAGATACTCGGCGAGCGGCCTTCCTGTCGCCGCGCTTAGGACCAGACCGAGGGTCAGGGTTTCGCTGCCGGCGTAGTGAAAGAGAGTTCCCGGTGGCTTGGTGCGGTTGTTGAATTGAGCAAGGATGTTGGCGGCGCCGACCGCTATTCCCGGAATGAAGAGCCCGCGCGACAACGTCGCGATGTCGTCCTTCCCGTCATAGCGTTCGGTGAACTCGACGCCCGACGACATGTTGAGCAGCGCCCGGATCGGCGTCTCGCCATACGCGCTCCCGGCGAGTGCCGGCACGTAGGTCCCGGCCTTGTCGTCGACCGACCGGATCTTTCCTTCGCTGACGGCGATGCCGAGCAGCATCGCCGTGATCGTCTTGGCCATCGACTGGGAGGTGAAGCGGTCGGCATCGGTGCGCGCGTACTGGTAGCGTTCGAACAGGATCATGTCGTCGCGCGCGATCAAGAGTCCCGTCACCGGGTTGCGGTCGAGATATGCACTCAGATCGTATTGGCTGCCCTGATAGGTGTAGCGGACCTGCGGAAGCTTGTTCTCGCGCCTGAACGACCAGGCCGCGGTCGGCTTGGCGACCGCTCGGCTCGCAAAGATCTCGTCGTAGTGGCTCAAGGAGCCGACCAGGAATTTCTGCTGGGATTGGGTCAGGCGGGAGCCGACCGGATACCCCGCATCGATGCCGTAGGCTGCGGCGTTCGGGCCGTCCTTGCGGAATTCGGGCTCCGCGGCGACTGCCGCACCGACCAGGAACGTGAAAAGGAGAACGATCAGGCGTTTCATCGGTCGAGCCTAGCGCGCCGCGCAAGTGCTGTCGCGGTGCCGGAACGAAGCCTAAGCTACGGTCGTTTCATCGGCGCAGGACGCATCCCATGGGAATCCGGGCCGTGGACCGCCTATCGACCTATCGCGCCAAGCGCGACTTCCAGCAGACGTCGGAGCCCGCGGGCAGGCACGGCAAACCCTCGCATGGCGGCCTCTATGTCATCCATGAGCACGATGCGACGCGGCTCCACTACGACCTGCGCCTGGAACATGACGGCGTGCTCCTCTCCTGGGCAGTCACGCGCGGCCCGAGCCTGGACCCGGAGGAGAAGCGGCTCGCCGTCCAGGTCGAGGACCATCCGATCGACTACGGCTCCTTCGAAGGGGTGATACCGGAAGGCAACTATGGCGCGGGACCGGTCTCGCAATGGGATCGCGGCCGCTGGATTCCCGACGGCGATCCGGCGAAGGCCCTCAAGAAGGGTCACCTCAATTTCCGTCTCGAAGGCGAGAAGCTGAAGGGCGCCTGGCATTTGGTGCGGATGCGGCGGCGGCCGAAGGAGAAGCGTGACAACTGGCTGCTGATCAAATCGAAAGACGAGTATGCCGTTTCCGGAGCCAAGGGCGACATCGTCAAGATCGAGACCAAGTCGGTGAAGACCGGACGCACACTTGCCGAGATTGCGGAAGGCCGGAAGGCCAAGGCAGCGCCGCGTGCGCCGGCCGCATCGAAGACGGCAAAAAAGTCGAAGGACACGAAAGCGGACAAGGAGGGCCGCAAGCGCGGCAACGCCAAGCCGGCGTTCGTTCCGCCCTGTCTCGCGCGCCTCGACCGGACGCCCGCCGGCGCGAGCTGGCTGCACGAGGTCAAGTTCGACGGTTATCGCATGCAGGCCGTTCGCGACGGACGAAAGACGTCGCTGATCACCCGCACCGGCCTCGACTGGACCAATCGCTTCGGCAGGCAGATCGTGGCGGAGCTCGATGCGCTCCCGTGCCGGAGCGTCGTGCTCGACGGCGAGATCGTCGTGCTTTCCGGTACCGGCATCTCCGACTTCTCCATGCTGCAGTCGGATCTCTCGGAGGCGCGCACGGACCGCTTCGTCTACTACGTCTTCGACCTGCTGCATCTCGACGGCGTCGACCTGACGGGCCGTCCGCTGACCGAGCGCAAGGAGGCGCTGGAACGGCTGCTCGGCGACAAGGCAACGGCGGGCGAGGGAGCCCTCCGCTACAGCCAGCACTTCGTCGAGGAAGGTGACGTGATGCTCGACCAGGCATGTCGCCTCGGCCTCGAAGGCGTCGTCTCCAAGCGCGGTGACGCGCCCTACCGCAGCGGCCGTACCGGCGACTGGGTCAAGTCGAAATGCACTCAGCGCCAGGAATTCGTCGTCACCGGTTACGTGCCCTCGACGGCAACCCGCAATGCGATCGGCTCGCTGATCGTGGGGTATCACGAGAACGGCGTGCTGCGGCCGGCCGGCCGCGTCGGCACCGGCTACTCGGCGACGATGGCGCGCGACCTCAAGCGCCAGCTCGACAAGATCAAGGCCGATCGCTCGCCGTATGCAAAGCGGCAGCCCGGCGACAACCAGGTCAAGTGGGTGAAGCCGGATCTCGTCGCCGAGGTCGAGTTCCGCGCCTGGACCGCCGACGGCATCCTGCGCCATGCGGCTTTCGTCGGCATGCGCGAGGACAAGCCCGCGGCCGAGATCCGCCGCGAAGGCAAGGCGATCGGAACGACGTCGGCGCCGAAGGAAGCGGGGAAGACGCCTAAGACCAGCGTCACACTGAGCCATCCCGACCGCGTGCTGTGGCCGGATGCCGGTCTGAGCAAGCAGGGGCTGTTCGACCACTACGCCGCCGTCTGGGATCTCATGAAGCCCTACGTCGTCGACCGGCCGCTGGCGCTCCTCAGAGCGCCGGGTGGCATCGGCGGTAGCCAGTTCTTCTTTCAGAAGCACCGTTCGCCCGGAATGCACGCGGCGATCGGCGAGGTGAAGGATCCCAAGGACGGCGAGGGCCTGATCGTCATCCGCG
>CAZZLX010000558.1:0-3118 GCA_964655235.1 uncultured Rhizobium sp. | reverse complement strand
GCCGACGGGATGTTGCGGCCGCCGGACTTGAGCGCGACCACGAGCTCGATCTCGTGGTGCAGGTTCTTGGTCGAGGACGGATAGGGGATGATTGCACCCGACGGCACGATCGCGTCCGCCGGCTTCATGAAGAAGAACGGGTCCTCTTTTCCCGAATGCCCCATCTCGCGGGCATGGGCGGCGTAGTTGCGGCCGACGCAGTAGATGCGGCGCACCGGGAAGGTGCCGGTCTCGCCGACCACGGCGACCGAGGGGATCGACCAGCTCTGGATCACATGCGACATGGGGGCCTCGAGGGAAGGGACGTGTTTGGAAGTCAGAACAGATACCACCGCTCGCCGACCCGACCCAATGGCCAACGTCCGGCGGCGAAAATCCGGTGCTTGATGACGAACCCGTGCGACGGCTTGCCGGCGGCCAGCGCCAGCGCCGCCAGATGGCAGGCCTGGGCGGCGGCCCCGGCGGCGACCTTGGAAAGGGCTTCGTCGGACGCGGCCTCGGCGGCGGCGCGGGTCGGGTCCAGCGCCGCCTCGGTGACATGGGTCAGCGCGGTCAGCGTCGCCTCGGTTCCGTGGCGTTCCTCGGCCCAGGCCTGGAGGCGCCGCTGCTCACGTGCCTCGGCCTGCCACCAGCGCCGGTCCCAATCGGGATCGGCGGCGACGCGGGATGCTTCCTTCCACGTCCCGACCGGCTCGACCGGGCCGGCGGGGAGATCGAGCGCGGCGACGTACGCCGTCACATTGGCGCGGTCGGAGTCGCTCAAGGGCTGGCCGACGCGCGTGAACCACGGCGTCGCCGGGATCGACGCCGCGAGCGCGTCCACCGCGCCAAGCTCGGTCATGCCGAGCGGCGTTCCCGCCAGAGCCCGACCGCTTCCTGCACCGGACGGTCGGAAAAGCTGAACAGCACTGCGTCCTCGGCCGCGTGGTGGCGGACCTCGACCCAGCTCGGCACGACGAAGATGTCGCGCGGGCCCCAGTCGAAGCGCTCGCCGCCGATCAGGCTGTGGCCCTTTCCCTCGACCACCGAGAACACGGAGCCGTCGGTTGATCGATAGGCGGCGCCATCGAAGCCTTTCGGCAGCAACTGCATGCAGGTCGCCATGGTTGGGATCGCCCAGCCGCCAGTGGCCGGATTCACGTACTTCATCTTGAGCCCGTGGTGCGGATCCCAGGCGCTGGTGCGCCGCATTGTCTCCAGCGCCTCGCGGGTGCGGGCGTAGGGATAGTTGAAGATCGGCGACGTCGGCCGCGCGACCTGGTGGTCGACCGGAAGCAACCCCTGGCCGTAGCGCGCGAGCGCGTCGCCTTCGGGCTTCGAGACGCTCTGCGAATCCTCCTGCGCGTGCTCGGCGAAGCTCGCATCCAGAAACTGGACAAGGGGTATGTCGAGCCCGTCCATCCACACCATCGGCCGGTCGGAGTCGTTGCCGTGGTCGTGCCAAGTCCAGGACGGTGTGATCACGAAGTCGCCGGGCCGCATCGTCGTGCGCTCGCCGTCGACGGCGGTGTAGGCGCCTTCGCCCTCGACGACGAAGCGGAGCGCGGTCTGGGTGTGGCGATGCGCCGGCGCGACCTCGCCCGGAAGGATCAGCTGCAGCCCGGCATAGAGCGTATGCGTGATCGAGGAGCGACCCTTGAGCCCCGGATTCTCCAGGATCAGCACACGGCGCTCGGCCTCCTTGGCGGTGATCAGGCCGCCGGCCTCGAGCACGAAGGAGCGGATGTCGTCGTAGCGCCAGAGCGCCGGCACGGCGGGCGACGTCGGCTCCGGGGTGATCAGCCCCTTCATCACCTCCCACAGCGGCGCCATCGAATGCGCGCCGATGCGGTCATAGAAGTCGGCGCGACCGTTCGTCAGCTTCGGTGCCGCGGTCATCGCTCCCTCCGTTGCGTTATGCCGCCTTCGCCATCGGCATCTTCAGCTTCAGGTGATCCTCGACCAGGGCGCGGGCCCGCGTCAGGAAGTCGTCACGCATCTCGTCGTTGGTGCGCTGCTTGATGCCGAGCCGGCGGAAGGTCTCGTTGTTCTTCGACTTCGAGGCCCCGAAGAACGCCGGAAGGAACGGGTAGTAGCGGTCGATCGCGTCTTGCACGCGCTGGCGGCCGTCCTCGGTCGCGCAGAGCTCGGTGCAGAAGTCCTTGCCGAACTGGGCGTGGAAGCGCTCCTCCGGCATGGTCATGCGGGCGAGATCGCGCAAGGGATGGAAGGTGCAGGCGAGCAGGTCCTCCACCTGCAGGATCTCGGCGAGATCGGCCAGCAGCTTGATCACGCAGAACTCCTCCCAGGTCTTGAGCGGGAACTCGAAGATCGAGAGCGGCTTCTTTTCGGCCGGCGTCATCTTGTCTTCCGGCACGCCCAGCTTCACGCCGAGCTCGCGGAAGCGGACGTGGTGCCCGTACTCCTCCATCGCCACCCTGCAGGTGAGCCACTTGGCATAGGGCGTCGGCGCCAGCGCGATCGCCGGCTCGTCGAACACCTGGGCGCCGTAGAGCTCGTTGACGGCGTGGCTCACCACCAGCTTCAGGATCGAGGCCTTGTACTCCTCGCTCTGCCGGTGGAACTCCTCGATGGTCTTGACCTGCGGATGGCTCATGGCGCGTCCTCTAGATCACCGGATCGGTGTTGAAGGCTTCGAGATCGGTCTGCATGTCGGAGAAGGCCGCCTTGATCTCGTCGACGGCGGCGCCCATGCCGGCAGGTCCGACCACGGCGCGCTTCGCCGGCCGGATCTGGCCGAAGGCGAAGACCTCCCGCGCGCGTACGCCGAGCACCTGGCCAGTGATGCCCTGCGCCGCCGGGGTGGCGAGATAGGCGACCAAGTCGGCGACCGCGGATGCCGGCGCCTTGAGCGCACGTTCCTTGTAGATGGTCTGGGCATCGTTCTGCGGCTTGATCGAGTGCGTGATGCGGGTCACGGCGAAGGGGGCGACCGCGTTGCACGTCACCAGGCTGCGGCCCATGTCCATCGCGGTCACGCGCGTGAGGCCGATCAGGCCCGCCTTGGCGGAGGCATAGGCGGCCTGGCCGAAATTGCCGTAGAGCCCGGCGGTCGAGGTCACGTTGACGATGCGGCCCCAGCCATACGGCTTGCCGCCGCGCTCGGCCTTCGCCTGGT
>CAZZLX010000557.1:0-3119 GCA_964655235.1 uncultured Rhizobium sp. | reverse complement strand
CGACCGCGGCAGAACACGCGGCCGTCGGCGCGTGCGTGGTGGAGGAGCGCGTGCAGCGCGTCCTCGATGCCGGCGACTCCCTCGATCTCGCCCGGATCGATCCGCTTCTCGCCGAGCTTGCCGGGGCCACGGGCGTGGCAGCGCTCCTTAATGAAGACGGCGAGATCATCTCGATCCAGCCGCGGCAGGCGGAAACGTCCTGGATCGCGCGCGCGATCACCGGACGCCCGCTGCAGATGCCGACCAGCGACTTCTCGGTCGCGCGCGGCGACGGCACCTCCTTCGTCGTCCACTACCGACCGGTCGCCGGCTGGCCGCTGATCGCCGCGGTCGCAGTGTCGCGCAGCGAGGTGACGCGCAGCTGGCTGCCGGTCTCCGCCGGCAGCGGGCTCTTCGCGCTGCTGGTTGTCGCGGGCATCCTCGGCCTCAATGAGCTGTTGATCCGCGAGGTGAAGCAACGCCAGGCGAGCGAAGGCCGCTTCCGCGACTTCGCGGAATCGACGTCCGACTGGTTCTGGGAGAAGGGAACCGATCTCCGCTTCAGCTACGTCTCGCCGCACGCCGCAGCGCATGGCGGCCCCGACGAGGTCGGCAAGACGCGGCGCGAGACCCAGCCGCTGGTTTCGGAAGCCGTGCTCGCCGCGCACGAGACGGATCTCGCCCAGCGCCGCCCGTTCCGCAACTTCACCTTCGCCCGCATCGACGCCTCCGGCAAACGGCGCCACATCTCGGTCAGCGGCCGCCCCTTCTTCGACGAGGACGGCGTGTTCTTAGGCTATCGCGGCACCGGGCGCGACATTACCGCCGAGATCGAAGCCTGGGACATCGCCGCCAAGGCGCAGTCGAAGCTCGACCAGCAGCGGCACCTCCTGCAGGCGATCATCGACACGGTGCCCGCGGCGATCAGCGTCAAGGACAAGGAGCTTCGCTACGTCCTGGTCAACGAGGCGCTGAAGGCGCGCGTGCATCTGCTCTCGCGCGAGCCCGGTGGCCAGATCCTCGGGCGGCGCGCGACGCAGGTCTTCGGCGAGGAGTTCGGTCATCGCGACGAGGCGATCGATCGCCGTGTCCTCGACGGCGGCAAGGCGGTGCCGTTCCACGAGATCCACATCGCCGATCACGACGGCGCCGATCACGCCTATCTGACCACGCGGCTACCGCTGAAGCTCGACGACGGCGGCACGATCTCGATCCTATCGGTCGCAATCGACGTCACAGAGCAGCGCCAGGCCGAGGCGCGCCTCAAGGACGCGATCGAGGCGATCAACGCCGGCTTCGCGATGTTCGACGTCAATGACCGGCTGGTCGCCTGGAACAGCCGCTATGCCGACCTCTGGTCGGCCTCGGCCGATGCGGCGATCCCCGACGGACGCGCCCGCATCCAGCGCCTGCTTCGCCGCGGCATCCCGTTCGAGGAGCTTGTCCGCGGCCTGGCGGATGCCGGCGCGCACCGCGCGTCGGGCATGACCGACAAGGAGGCCTGGGTCGAGGGCCGCATCGTCGCGCACGAGTCTCCAGGCAGCCCGATCGAGCTCAAGATCGAGAACTCCTGGATCCGGGTGAGCAACCACCGGACCGAGGACGGCGGCTACGTGACGCTGATGACTGATATCACGCAGCTGAAGCAGCGCGGCGCCGAGCTCGCTGCCCAGTCGAGCCTGCTGCGCGCCACGCTCGAGAGCCTCGGCGAGGGAGTCGCGGTGGTCGACTTCTCAGGGCGCTTCCGCGCCTGGAACCGGCCCTACGTTCAGCTCAGCGGGCTTCCGGCCGATTTCACCGGCGGCACGTTGGCGGACGCGATCGCCGAGCAGGCCCGCTCCGGCGCGATCGAGCCGAACAGCGTCGCCGACGTGCTCGAGGGCTGGCGGCGGGCGATCGCGACACGCGAGCCGGTCCATGTCGAGCGCCAGCGCATCGACGGCACGCATATCGAGCTGGTCGGGCTGCCGGTCGCCGGAATCGGCCATGTGATCGTCGTCCGCGACGTGACCAAGGAGCGACGCACGATGATCCAGCTCCAGGACGCGCGCGACCGCGCCGAGACATCGAACCGGGCGAAGTCCGCCTTCCTCGCCAACATGAGCCACGAGCTCCGGACCCCGCTCAACGCGATCCTGGGCTTTGCCGAGGTGATGGAGCAGCAGCTCCTTGGCCCCCTCGGCAGCAGCCGCTACGTCGCCTACGCTGCCGACATCAGGTGGTCCGGCAATCATCTGCTGCAGCTGATCAACGACGTGCTCGACCTCTCCAAGATCGAGGCGGGGCGCGCCGAGATCGTCGAGGAGGTGCTGGACATGCCGAGCCTCGCGCGCGACTGCATCCGGCTTCTCGACGAACGCGCCCGCGACGCGGGGGTCCGGTGGCGCGAGGAGATCCCGGCCGACCTTCCGGCGCTCAAGGCCGATGCCCGCGGCCTTCGCCAGATCCTGCTCAACCTCCTGACCAACGCGGTCAAGTTCACGCCGGCGGGCGGCACGGTGAGCTTCCAGGCGGCGGCTTGCGACGACGGCAGGCTGGCGCTGGTGGTCGCCGACACCGGCACCGGCATCCCGGAGTCGGAGCTGGCGCACATCTTCGAGCCGTTCCGCTACCGCTCCAACGCGCTGGTCAGCCGCGTCAAGGAAGGCACCGGCCTCGGGCTCTCGATCTGCAAGAGGCTCGCCGAGATGCATGGCGGCACGATCGAGATCCAGAGCCGCATCGAACGCGGCACCGTCGTCACCGTGCGCTTCCCGCCGAACCGCGTGGTCGAGCCGGTCATCCCCTGATCGTATTCCAGGCGGCGACGAAAGCCTTCGCCTTGGCGGTCGTGTCGGCCGGCGCGTCGCCGGGCTTGTAGATCGCGGATCCCAAGCCGAAGCCGCCGGCTCCCGCGTCGACATAAGCCTTCATGCTTTCGGGCACGATGCCACCGACGGGCAGCACCGCGACCGACTTCGGAATGACGGCCTTCATCGCCTTCAGAACCTGAGGCGGATTGGCCTCGGCCGGAAACAGCTTCAGCGCGTCGGCGCCGGCCTTGAGGCCGGCGAAGGCCTCGCTCGGCGTGGCGAAGCCCGGCATGGCGGTCAGGCCTTTCGACTTCGCGTGCGCGACGACTTCGGCGTCGGTGTGCGGCA
>CAZZLX010000556.1:0-3122 GCA_964655235.1 uncultured Rhizobium sp. | reverse complement strand
GACCTTCATCGAGGTCCGCCAGGACGCTCCCTTCCTTGCCTGAGCGGCCGCTGCCGACGCATCCCTTGCCGAAGGCGGGCTTGGCCTGGCTGGCATGGGCGGCGGCGGCCGTCTTCTTCTTCTACGCCTTCCTGCTCCGCGTCAGCCCGAGCGTGATGGTCGGAGAGCTGATGGCGGAGTTCCAGGTCGGCGGCGCCGTTTTGGGTACCCTCTCCTCGCTCTACTTCTATACCTACGCACCGCTGCAGCTCCCGGTCGGGATCATGATGGACCGTTACGGTCCGCGCCTGATGATCACGGTCGCGATCGCGCTCGCGGCGCTGGGATCGCTGCTGTTCGCGATGGCCCCCTCGCTCGAGCTGGCCTATCTCGCCCGCCTCCTGATCGGCTTCGGCTCTGGCTTCAGCTTCGTCGGTGCGCTGACGGTCTCGACCCAGCTGTTCGCGCCCGCGCGCTTCGCGATGCTGGCGGGGCTGGTCCAGGGCTTCGGCATCCTCGGCGGCATCGTCGGCCAGGCGCCGCTCGGCATCGCCGTCGAGCATCTGACCTGGCGCGGCGCGATGGGGCTGATCGCGGCCTGCGGCGCTGTCCTCGCTGTCGCCGCATGGATCTCGATCCGCGACCGCCCCGGCTCATCCTTCGGCACATCGCCGATGGCGGGACTGAAGCTCGTCGCCGCCAACCGCGAGACCTGGCTCTGCGCCGTCTTCGGGCTCGCCAAGACCGCGCCGATGCTCACTTTCGGCGGCCTCTGGGCGGTGCCCTTCGTGATGGCCGCACACGGTGTCGAGCGCGCGACCGCGGCGTCGCTCGCCTCGCTGCTGTTTCTCGGATGGGGTCTCGGCGCGCCGTTCAACGGCTGGATCTCCGACCGACTCGGGCGCAGGAAGGCACCGATGCTGGTCTCGAGCCTGATCGCGACCGCGGCGATGTCGGCGATCGTCGGAATGCATGGCCTGTCGCTGACGACGACCGGCATCCTCTTCTTCGTCAACGGCTTCGCCTCGTGCTCGATGATCCTGGCCTTCGCCGCGGTCCGCGAGCACAACCCGCCGGGCACCACCGGCGCGGCGTATGGTCTGGTGAACACTTTCGTCGTCGGCTCCGGCGCGATCTTCCAGCCGCTGGTCGGCTGGCTCCTAGATCTCGGATGGGACGGAACGCTGGCCGCCGGCGCGCGCGTCTATGCCGAGGACACCTATCGCGCCGCGCTCTGGACGCTGCCGGCGATCTCTGCGGTCGGGATCCTCGCCGCGCTGATGATGCGAGAGCCCAGGCGCCCTTAGGTCACCGCGCCCCGCGCGAGGATCGGCCACAGCGCCTCTACCTTGCTGCCGCGGATGCCGACGAACCAGTCGTGCATGTTGATCGTCGGATCGCAGTGGCCGGGAACGATGCGGATTTTCGCGCCCATCGCCGGCGCGTCCTCGGAATCGGCATAGAGCCAGCCCGAATGATCGTCGCCGCCGCGCACCCATTCGGCGCGCGCATTGCCGGCGAGCGCGGGAGGGCCTGAATCGATGCTGACCGACTTGAGGCCGGCATCGCAGATCGCGCGCGCCGGCTCGGGCTTGCTCATCACGGTCGCCAGCACGAAGAGGCTGTGCTGCCAGTCGCCAAGTGGTGCGCCGGCTGCATTGCGCAGCCGCGCGTAGTCGAGATCCATGAACAGGTAGGAGCCGGTCTGCAGCTCGTTGTAGATCCCGCTCTTGCCTTCGATCTCGTAGGTGCCCGAACCGGCGCCGCCGATGTAGAGGCACTCGAAGCCCGCGGCTTTCAAGGCGTCGCGCGTGCTCCTGGCGTCCGCCACGGTCTGCGTCGACGCGACCAGGCGCTCGACGTGGAGCGGGATGTGCTGGGCCTTGCCGTTGTAGGCCTGCAGCCCCTCGAAGCGGAGACCCGGCAAGGCCGCGATCTGGTTGGCGAGCTCGACCGCCGCCGGTCCCGGCGGCACGCCGCACCGATTGCCGACCCGGATCTCGACGCGGACGCCGATGGTGACGCCGAACTTCTGCGCGGCCTCGCTCAACGCCTCGATCTGCTCCGGATGGTCGACGCAGGTGGACATGCGCGCTCGCTTGGCCAACGCTGCCAGGCGCTCGACCTTCCGGCGACCGACCACCTCGTTCGAGACATAGACGTCGCCGATCCCGCCCTCGACCATCGCCTCGGCTTCCGAGACCTTCTGGCAGCAGACGCCGATCGCTCCGGCCTTGACCTGCACCTGCGCGATCGCCGGGGTCTTGTGGGTCTTGGCGTGCGGGCGGAGATGGACGCCGTACTCCTTCGCGAGTCGCGCCATGCGCCGGAGATTGGCCTCGAAGGGGTCCAGCTCGACGATCAGGGCCGGCGTGTCGACGTCCTCGACCGACTGGCCGATCTCGGCGGGGGGACGCTGCATGACTTCCTCCGGAAAGCGGGCGGATGATGACGCAGCGCAGCACCACACGCGACAAAATTTCCAGCGCAAATCGCCGCGCCGGGGTTGTCGCAGAGGGTGCACCATGGGACCATGAACGACCCTCCTCGATGACCGCTTCGCTGCCTTCCCCCGCGCTCGCCGCCCGCCCGTCCCCGGGTCCCTGGACCTTCGCCGGGATCTACACGCTCGAATCGGCCGTGCGTGCCTTGACGGCGACGGTTATCCCGCTTCAGGCCCTGTATTTGCTGGGCCAGCCCCGGCTCGTCAGCCTCGTCTATCTCGCGGTCTCGGCGGCGAGCCTGCTCGGCGGCTTCCTCATCCCCTTCGCGATCGCTCGTTTCGGCCGCGGCAGGGTCTACGGCTTCGGCGCTTCGGCGCTGATGGTGTTCCCGCTGCTGCTGGCGACGCACACGATCGAGGGCCAGATCGCCGGCATGGCCGGCCGCGCGCTCGCCTCGGTATGTACGGTTATCACCTTCCAGCTCTACGTGATGGACTACATCGCGAAGAAGGACCTGGTCCGCTCCGAGCCGCTCCGCTTCCAGATGGGATCGCTGATCTGGGCCATCGGACCGGCCCTCGGCGTCTATCTGTACGAGAGGATCGGGCCGGTCGGGGCGATGGTGCTGCCGGCCTTCTTCGGTGCGATGGTGCTGCTGAACTTCCTGAGGCTCGGCCTCGAGGAGCGCACCAGGGCGAA
>CAZZLX010000555.1:0-3123 GCA_964655235.1 uncultured Rhizobium sp. | reverse complement strand
AGTTCGTGGTCAGCGATCCGGCGACGCAGGCGCGGGCGAAGCCGAGCCCGCGCAGGTCCGTCGGCGTGAACACGCCGCCGATCTGCACCATGTCCGGCGTCGTCGCATTGTAGCTGTTCATCGAAACGACCCGGCCGTCGACCTCGAGCACCCACAAGGCGCCGTCATGGTCGAGCCGCTTGATGGTGTCGTCGGCATCGGCGCGGGTGCGCTCGTCCGGCTGTGCCGCCGCGCCCGTCTCGGTCACGCTCAGGACGCGCCAGTCGACGAGTTCGGCGAGCTCGTCCCGGCGCGGACGCCGCGAGGTCCAACGTCCCGCCGCCAGGTGCTCGGGTATCTCCAGCTTATCGAGGCGGAGCGCGAACAGGTCCTCGCGGCTCGCCTTGATCAGCGGCGCCTTCATCATGCCGAGCAGCCGGCGCGCCTCGTCGGTCTGCCCGAGCGGGCCCAGGATGCCGCGCACCGGCCGCACCGCGAGGCGGGTCAGATGCTGCAGGATCGGCCCCAGGTGATACGGCGCCTGAATCATCAGCGTGCCGCTCCAGTAGAGCGCCGCCACCGCCTCGATCCGCCCGCCGGACAGCGCGCCGACATAGGTGCCGCTGAAGGCGTCGCCTGTATCGGTCAGGCCGCCGCGCCGGAGGTTGTTCCGGAGGAACATCGAGCTGTCGGCCCGGCTCTCCAGGAAGTCCGAGAGCAGGAGGTCGTCGCCGGGCTTCAGCTGGCGGACCTCGATCGCCATCAGACGAGACCGAGGGCCTTCTTCTGCAGGCCGGCGAGATGGGTGACGCCGCTGCGCGCCAGTTCGAGCATGCGCAGCAGTTCAGCCTCGGCGAAGGGGGCGCCTTCCGCCGTCGCCTGGACCTCGATCAGGTGGCCGGCGCCGGTCATCACGAAGTTGGCGTCAGTCTCGGCGGCCGAGTCCTCGGCGTAGTCGAGGTCGAGGACCGGCGCGCCGCCGAAGACGCCGCACGACACCGCGGCGACGGAGTCCGTCAGCGGGATCGCCGGGATCATCTTCAGCTTCTTCATGTGCTCGAAGCACTGGTAGAGCGCGACATAGGATCCGGTGATGGCCGCGGTCCGCGTGCCGCCATCGGCCTGGATCACGTCGCAGTCGATCTTGACCTGCCGTTCGCCGAGCCTGGGCAGGTCGGTGACCGCCCGCAGCGCCCGGCCGATCAGGCGCTGGATCTCCTGGGTGCGGCCGGACTGCTTCCCCTTCGCCGCCTCACGGTCGGTCCGGGTGTTGGTCGAGCGCGGCAGCATCCCGTACTCGGCGGTGACCCATCCCTTGCCCGATCCCTTCAGGAACGGCGGCACCCGCTCGTCGAGCGAGGCGGTGCAGAGGACATGGGTGTCGCCGAAGCGGACGAGGCAGGATCCCTCGGCGTGCTTGGAAAAACCGGGTTCGAGGACGACGGGACGCATCTGATCGGACGCGCGACCGGAGGGTCGCATGGCAGGGCCTCATTGTCTGGGCTTGAGCGGCGCGCAACCTACCAGCTTCGTTCTCCCTTCGCACCCCTTGTTGACGCCCCGCCGGTGCGTCACTAAGTACTTGCGGGAGTTTGCAGAACCATGATCGTCGAGCTGAACGAAAGATCCAGGGAGATCTTCCGGCGAGTCGTAGAGGCTTTCGTCGAGACCGGCGAGCCCGTCGGCTCGCGTACGATCTCGCGCAAGCTCGGCGTCCAGCTGTCGCCGGCGACGATCCGCAACGTCATGGCGGACTTGGAAGAAGCCGGGCTTCTCTACGCGCCGCACACTTCCGCCGGCCGGCTTCCGACCGAAGCGGGCCTCCGCATGTTCGTCGACGGGCTGCTCGAGGTCGGCAGCCTGACCGAGGAGGAGCGTCGCAGCATCGACGGGCAGGCGGCCGCGGTCGGCCGCAGCCTGCCCGAGGTGCTGGAGCAGGTCTCCGCCACGCTGTCGGGCCTCACCCACTGTGCCGGCCTCGTCTACTCGCCGAAGATCGAGAAGGCGCTGAAGCACATCGAGTTCGTGCCGCTTGGCCCCGGCCGGGCGCTGGTGGTGATCGTCAGCGAGGGCGGCCTGGTCGAGAACCGCGTGCTGGAGCTGCCGGCCGGCATCACGCCGTCGATGCTGACCGAAGCCAGCAACTTCCTGAGCGCCCGCGTCGCCGGCCGCACCCTCGACGAGGCCAAGCACCAGGTGACGTCCGAGATCCAGCAGCAGCGGGCGCAGATCGACGAGCTGACCAAGCGGGTGGTCGAGGCCGGCGTCGCCACGTGGAGCGCCAGCGACGGCGGGCACCTGATCGTCCGCGGCCGCGCCCATCTGCTCGACGACGTCAGCGCGGTCGGCGACCTCGAACGCATCCGCTCGCTGTTCGACGCGCTGGAAACCAAGCAGTCGCTGCTGCGGCTGATCGACGCGACCTCGATCGCCGACGGCGTCCAGATCTTCATCGGCTCCGAGAACAAGCTATTTCAGGTGGCAGGCTGCGCGATGATCGTCGCGCCCTTCTCCAACGGCCGCGAGCGCGTGGTCGGGGCGATCGGCGTCGTCGGCCCGATGCGGATGAACTACGCCCGCATCATCCCGATGGTGGACTACACCGCGAAGCTGGTCGGCCGGCTTCTGGGTTAACGAGACTAGGTACTGAAGGACTGCGATCGATGAGCGACGAGAACAACGAGACCGACCCGAAGCCGGCCAACGACATGCCGCCGCAGGGGCGCGAAGCCGAGCTCGAAGCCGAGCTCAAGAAGGTCAAGGACCAGCTTCTGCGCGCCGTCGCCGAGGCCGAGAACAGCCGGCGCCGTGCCGAGCGCGAGCGCGACGACGCACGCCGCTATGGCGCGACCGGCCTTGCTCGCGACGTGCTGCAGATCTCCGACAATCTCCGACGCGCGCTCGAACTGGTGCCGGCCGAGGCCCGGAAGGCGAGCGAAGTTCTGGACGCGCTGATGGTGGGCCTGGAGGCGACCGAGCGCGAGGTGCTGGCCGCCTTCGAGAAGAACGGCATCAAGAAGGTCATGCCGCTCGGCGAGAAGTTCGACTACAACCTGCACCAGGCAATGTTCGAGGCCGAGAACACCGGCAAGCCCGCCGGCACCGTGGTCCAGGTGATGCAGCCGGGCTACGTGCTGCACGACC
>CAZZLX010000554.1:0-3126 GCA_964655235.1 uncultured Rhizobium sp. | reverse complement strand
CCTCGACCTGGACGTTCCGTCGCGCGGAGGCGTGGGCGACGCGCGGGATGCGTCGCGCATGACCGCTCAGGACTTCAGCGAGACCTCGGCGACCTTGTCCCTGTATTCCTCCTTGGGATCGACGCCGAGCAGCAGCTTGATGCCGGCGACGATGCTGGACGCATCGGCCCAGATCTCCGCCCGCTCCGGATCGAAACGGAGCAGCGTCAGCCTGGGATCGTCCTTGCCGTTCTCGAACCAGGCGGCGACGAAGCGATTCCAGAGCCGGTCGATCATCGCGCGGTCGTTGTCCACGCGGAGATGCCCGTGGACGCTGGCGAAGAGGTCGTTGCCCTTCGACGCGAAGGCGGCAACGGCGCGGCTGCTTCCGCGGAGCGCCTCGACGATCGCCGTGTCCTTGGCGGTAAAGAACCAGATCGGGCCGCGATCGCCGTCGCCGTCGAGCTGCGCCGTCATCGGCCGCATGTGGCCGTCATCGACGCCGACGAGACCCAGCATCATCGTCATGTCCGACTTGAGCGCCTTCCAGAACTTGGCTTCGAGCTCGCGCGGCGTCGTCATCGACCGTCTCCCATCCTGTGCCTTGGTCGAACAAGGCCCATCGGACGCGGTTCCCTAAGCCGATGGATATCGACTTTCTCTGGACGACCTTCGTCAGGCTCATCGGCGGCATCCCGCTGACGCTCCAGCTCGCCTTCTCCTCGATCGCACTCGGGCTGGTGCTGGCGATCCTGCTGGCAGTGGCGATGCGAAGCTGGATCCGGCCGCTCGCCTGGATCGCCGAGAGCTTCGTCTTCGTCTTCCGAGGCACGCCGCTGCTGGTCCAGGTCTTCCTGATCTACTACGGCCTCGGGCAGTTCCGGCCGGTGCTCGACGACATGGGCATCTGGTGGTTCTTCCGCTCGCCCTATTACTGTGCGCTGCTGGCGCTGACGCTCAATACGGCCGCCTACGGCGCCGAGATCGTGCGGGGCGGTCTCCAGTCGGTGCCGCACGGCCAGGTCGAGGCGGCACGGGCCTTCGGCATGTCCGGGATCACGCTCTATCGCCGGATCGTCGCGCCGATCGCGCTCCGCCAGGCGCTGCCCGCCTACGGCAACGAGATCATCCTCATGATCAAGGCGACGTCGCTTTGCTCGACGATCACGCTGATGGAGGTGACGGGCCTCGCGCACCGGATCATCTCGGAGACCTTCCGGTCGTTCGAGGTGTTCTTCGTCGCCGGTGCGATCTATCTCGCGATCAACTTCGCGCTGAGCCGGCTGATCGGCCTGGCCGAGGTCCGGATCGCGCCGGATCTCGATCAGGCCAACCGGCCGGCGGAAGTGCACTAGCCGTGCATCGTCTTCGGGCCCTTGGCTTTCCGCTCCTGCTGCACCTTGGCCGCTTCCATCGCGCTCTTGACCTCGCGCTCCTCTTCCGGCGGCGGCAGCTCGGCATCGAGGCCAAGCGACTTCAGCCATAGCTCCCGGCACCAGCCCTTGGTGTGGTAGAGGTGCTCGTCCTCCTCGTCCTCGACCTGCTCGTACGCCGCGATCAGCGCCTCGGCCTCGGTGCCCGACAGCGCCTTGGCGCATTCGCCTATAAGCTGCCAATTGGCGTGGTCCTTGGTTTCGGCCAGCACCACGCAATCGCACGCGACCAGCTCGGCGGCCGCCGGATCGCCGGCCGAAAGCGCCATCTTCATCGCCTGCACCAGCGCCTTGCCGGTGTGGTGCACGATCTGACAGCCAGGCGTCATCATCCCGGGATCGACGCCGAGAGCGAGGCAGGTGTTGGTCAGTATCTCGACATGCTTCTCGGTCTGCTCGAGATACTTCTCCCATTCCTCCTTCAGGTCGTCGTTGACGACACATTCGAGGGCTGTGCTGTAGACGAGGACCCCGCCGCGCTCGTGCTCGAGCGCCTGAAGCAGGACCTCACGCATTTGGGCCGTAATCATCCGAAGCCTCCTCTGGTTAAATGCGCGGCGGATCCGTCTCGCGCTCGAACACGCGGTGCTTCGAAAGCACCTCGACGAACGCCTGCAGGGAGCTGTCGCTCTCGTCGCCGGCGAAGCGGAGAAGTCCCGGATCGACCTCGCCCGACGGCAGCTCGGCCGGAATGTTGGCCTTGGCGGGAAGCGTCGCCGCCGCACCGAAGAGCAGGATGGGCTTCAAGTGCCGGTACTGGTCCTTGAGGAACTCCATTGCGTGCCCGCTCTGCGCCAGCGCCTCGGCTGAGCCGGCACCGTCCGGAACGATCATCGCGTCCCACAAGACCGCCGGGGCTGCCTCGAGCGAAACTTCGACCTCGACCGGGTCGCCGTTCACGCTCTCGGCCGGGCCCATCTTGATCCCGACGAAGCGCGGCACCGCTACCTGGTCGGCGAGCTGCTCGTGGATCGCCCGTGCCGCCTCCCCGTCGACTCCGTCGGCTATGAGAATCGCGATCCGGCGCGTCTTGATGCCGAGCGTTCCAGGTCGCGCCATCAGCGACAGAGCGTCCGACTTCTGCACTTCGGGCTTTGGCGTCCGCTTCACGAGGTTCGGCAGCGGATCGGGAAGCTCCGTCATGCCGAGCCCGTCCGCGACCGCCTGTGCCAGTTCCTCGGCGACGTTGCGAAGCTGAGCCACCACGCGCTGACGTACCGCCACGGTCTGGACCTTGGTCAGCTCGAAGCGATATGCCCGGATGATGTGCTGCTTCTCGACATCGGTCTGACTGTTCCAGAACAAGGTCGCCTGGGCGTAATGCTCGGCGAATTTTTCGGGCTTGCCGCGGACCTTGTGTTCCTCGGCCTGCTGCGGGAACGAACGGAAGCCCATCGTGCCGGCCTGGAAAGGACAGCCGCCGCCGAGCGAGTTGGGCTCATACGAGACGCGGCCGCGCGCGATCGCCTGACGATGCATGCCGTCGCGCTGATTGTTGTGGACCTGGGCGACCGATGCGTTGATCGGGATCTCATGGAAGTTCGGTCCGCCGAGCCTCGAGATCTGCGTGTCGACGTAGGAGTGGATGCGGCCAGCGAGAAGCGGGTCGTTGGAGAAGTCGAGGCCGGGCACGATATGCGCCGCGCAAAAAGCGGCCTGTTCGGTCTCGGCGAAGAAGTTGTCCGGGTTGCGGTTCAGCACCATGCGGCCGATC
>CAZZLX010000553.1:0-3127 GCA_964655235.1 uncultured Rhizobium sp. | reverse complement strand
TTTCAAATTCAGCCCGTCGCGCTGAACAAATGCCTGGCTGTAGCCGCAGGCGCCCAGGCTCACGGCCGCGAGGGCCAGAACAGCCGGCAAAGTGATTCGCTTCATGATCTGTCTCCTCTCGAAAGTCGTGAGCTGCCCGCGCTTACGAACCTCTCACCCGCCCGCATCCGCCGCCGTTCCTGAACGAGTGGTGCGACAGCGTTTGCGCTTTCGCACCGCTCTTCCGATATCCTTCGCGAGGATGCGGAAACGGCGGCGACCGGAGGCGAGATCGTGATCCCGCATGGACGCCACGTACGCCTTCCCAACATCCGCCGGTGGGACAGGTTCCAGGAATGAGCGACGTAGAGGCCCGTGACCTTTTAGAGAATGAGCCGCAGGCCGAATCCGGCTTCGCGCAGGGCGCGGCCGTGATCGAATCGCAGCTCAAGGTCCTGCCTGCCGGGCCCGGCGTCTATCGCATGCTCGATCGCCAAGGCAACGCGCTCTATGTCGGCAAGGCGCGCAGCGTGAAGAAGCGCGTCGCCTCCTATATTCAGCTACCGCGGCTTTCGACGCGCATCCGCCGCATGGTCGCAGAAACCGCACAGCTCGAAGTCGTGCAGACCCACACCGAGGTCGAGGCGCTGCTGCTCGAGCTGAACCTGATCAAGAAGCTGAAGCCGCGCTACAACGTGCTGCTTCGCGACGACAAGAGCTTCCCCTACATCCTCGCGACCGGCGACCACGATTTCCCGCGGCTGGTGAAGTATCGCGGCGCGCGCAACCGGGCCGGCGACTACTTCGGGCCCTTCGCCTCGGCCGGCGCCGTCGGCCGCACGCTGACCGCACTTCAGCGCGCGTTCCTTCTGCGCAACTGTTCCGATGCGGTCTTCGCGCAGCGCACGCGGCCCTGCCTGCAGTACCAGATCAAGAGATGCACCGCGCCCTGCGTCGGGCGCATCACGAAGGAGGGCTACGCCGACTCCGTCCGGCAGGCGCGCGACTTCCTCACCGGCAAGAGCCGCCAAGTGCAGGCGGAGCTAGCCGAGAAGATGCAGCAGGCCTCCGAAGCCCTCGACTTCGAGACCGCTGCTCGGACGCGCGATCGGCTGCGCGCGCTGGCGCAGATCCAGTCGCACCAGGACATCAACATCGAGGGCCTCGACGACGCCGACGTGGTGGCGCTCGCCCAGGATGCCGGGCAGACCTGCGTGCAGGTCTTCTTCTTCCGCTCCGGGAGCAATTTCGGCAACCGCGCCTACTTCCCTTCGCACGACCGGGCGCTGGAGACGGATGAGATCATGGCTGCCTTCATCGGCCAGTTCTATACGGGTCGGCCGCCGCCGAAGCTGATTCTGGTCAGCCATGAGCCGGCGGAGAAGGCGCTGCTCGAGGAAGCGCTCAGCCTGAAGGCCGAGCGCAAGGTCGAGATCGCGACGCCGCAACGAGGCGCCAAGACCAACCTTGTCGAGCACGCGGAGCTGAACGCGCGCGAGGCGCTGGCTCGCCGGCTCGCCGAGGGCTCCTCGCAGCGGAAGCTGCTCGAGGGGCTGGGCTCGGCGTTCAAGCTGGCGGCGGCCCCGAAGCGGATCGAGGTCTACGACAACAGCCACATCATGGGGACCGCGGCGATCGGGGCGATGATCGTTGCCGGGCCGGAAGGCTTCCAGAAGAACGCGTACCGCAAGTTCAACATCCGCGAGGCCAAGCCCGGCGACGACTTCGCGATGATGCGCGAGGTGCTGACGCGGCGCTTCGCGCGCGCGATCAAGGAGGATCCGGAGCGCAAGGAGGGCGCTTGGCCGGACCTGGTGCTGATCGACGGCGGCAAGGGACAGATGTCCGCGGTCCAGGCCGTGATGACCGAACTCGGTGCCCCAGGGGTGCCGATGGTGGCGATCGCCAAGGGCGAGGACCGGGATGCCGGTCGCGAACGCTTCTTCCTGCCTGACGGCGGGGAAGTGACGCTCGGCCACGACGACCCGCTCCGCTACTTCCTCCAGCGCCTACGGGACGAGGCTCACCGTTTCGCGATCGAGACCCACCGGGCCAAGCGGGCGAAGCCGCTCGGCGGCTCGGAGCTCGACGAGATCTCGGGCATCGGCGCCAAGCGCCGGAAGGCGCTTCTGCTGCATTTCGGCTCGGTACGCGAGATCGCCAGGGCGGGCTTGGCCGATCTCCAGAAGGTCGAGGGCATTTCAGAGGCCGTCGCCCAGCGCATCTATTCCCACTTCCACGAGGCCGGCTGACGACCCACCTATGGCTTGGTAGCCCTCTGCCTTGATAGAATGGCGGCCTCCCGGACGGCCCAATGCATTTCAACCTGCCCAATGTCCTGACCTTCTCGCGGATAGCAGCCATTCCGGTGCTGCTCGTCCTGTTCATGGTCCCGGGCGACATCGGGCGCTGGTTGGCCTGCGCGGTATTCGGCATCGCGGCGATAACGGACTACTTCGACGGCTATATCGCCCGGACCTGGAACCAGCTCTCCGAGCTCGGCCAATGCCTCGATCCGATCGCGGACAAGCTGCTGGTCGCGGCCGTCCTGCTGCTGCTCGCCTTTTTCAACAGCCCGGGCATCCTGTTCCTTCTGCCGGCGCTGGTGATCCTCTGCCGCGAGGTGCTGGTCTCGGGGCTTCGCGAATATCTGGCGCAGGCGAAGGTGCGGCTGCCGGTCAGCCGACTCGCGAAGTGGAAGACCGCGATCCAGATGATCGCGATGGGCTTCCTGATCGTCGCCGAGTCCGGTCCGTCATGGCTTCCGACCACCGAGATCGGGCTCGCCGGAATTTGGGTGGCCGCGATCCTGACCCTGATCACCGGGTATGACTACCTGGCCGCCAGCCTGCGGTACATGGAGAAGCCGAAGGCCCAGGCCGCACCGGCACCGCCCGCGGCCAAGACCGCGCCCCTCGGCTGACGCGCCGGCGACCGCAGGAAGATCTCGGGGGATGAAGATCTTCGGACTCGCCGGCTGGAGCGGCAGCGGCAAGACCACGCTGATGTCAAAGCTGCTGCCGGAGCTGATCCAGTCCGGTCTCCGCGTCTCGACGGTCAAGCACGCGCACCACGCTTTCGACATCGACCGGCCGGGCAAGGACAGCTGGCAGCACCGCATGGCCGGGGCGACCGAGGTCATGGTCTC
>CAZZLX010000552.1:0-3129 GCA_964655235.1 uncultured Rhizobium sp. | reverse complement strand
GATCGCGATGCTGCAGGCCGGCAAGGCGGGCGCGCTCGGATCCCTGGTTTCAGTCGTGCAGGGCCCGGACGGTCAGCCGGTCGACCATCTCTATTTCTGGCTGACCGGCCTGCTCTCGAGCGTGCTCGACAATGTGCCGACCTACATCGTGTTCTTCAACCTGGCCGGCGGCGATGCGGCCCAGCTGATGGGACCTCTCGCTTCGACCCTGCTGGCGATCTCCGCCGGGGCGGTGTTCATGGGGGCGCTGACCTACATCGGTAACGCGCCGAACCTGCTGGTGGTGGCGATCGCCGAGGAGCGCGGCGTGGCGATGCCGAGCTTCCTCGGATATCTTGTCTGGTCCGCGCCGATCCTGCCGCCGCTGTTCGCTCTGGTCGCCTGGATCTTTCTCTAGCGTCCGCCGGCGACGTCGAGGATCGCGCCCGCGACGTACGACGACGCGTCGTCGAGCAGCCAGATCGCCGCTTCCCCAACCTCGTCGGCGGTGCCGGCACGGCCCAGCGGCATCTGCTTGCCGAGAGTCTGGGCGCGATCGGGAAGGCCGGCGGAGGCGTGGATCTCCGTCTCGATCAGGCCAGGCCGGATCGCGTTGACACGGATGCCCTCGGGTCCCAATTCCTTCGAGAGGCCGATGGTGAAAGTATCCATGCAGCCCTTGGATCCGGCGTAGTCGACGAAGTCGTTGGGCGATCCGAGACGGGCCGCTGCCGACGACATGTTGACGATGGCGCCCCCCTTGCCGCCGCGCGACTTCGACATGCGTCGCGCCGCCTCGCGCGCCACCATGTAGGATCCCAGGATGTTGACGTCGAAGAGGCGGCGCATGCGCTCGACCGTCATGTCGGCGAGCTTGGAGACCGGGGTGATGATGCCGGCGTTGTTGACCAAACCGTCGATGTAGCCGAAGGCCTTGCTGGTGGCGTCGAACATGGCGATCACGTCCTGCTCGACCGAGACGTCGCCCTTGATGGCGATCGCCTTGCCTCCGGCCTTCGTCACCGCGGCGACCGTCTCCTCGGCGGCCTTGGCGTTGCCGGCATAGTTGACGCCGACCGACCAGCCCCGGGCGCCGGCGAGGATCGCCGTCGAACGGCCGATGCCGCGGCTGCCGCCGGTAACCAGGATCACTTTGCTCATGCGGGAGGATTCCGATCTAGAGGAAGAACAGCCAGGTCAGGACGATGAAGCACGGTATGAGGAGCGCGATTGACCAAGCCATGTAGCCGAAGAAGCTCGGCATGCGAATGCCACCCTCTTCGGCGATGGCTTTGACCATGAAGTTCGGCGCGTTGCCGATATAGGTCATCGCTCCCATGAAGACCGATCCCGCGGAGATGGCCAGCAGGGTTCCGGCCATCGGTCCCATCAGCTTCTGGGCATCGCCGCCTGCAACATTGAAGAAGACGAGGTAGGTCGGCGCATTGTCGAGAAAGCTGGAGAGTCCGCCCGAGAGCCAGAAGTACATCGCGTTGATCGGGCTGCCGTCGGCTGCAGTCACCAAATGCACCACCGGCGCCAAGGCGCCTTCGGTCCCGGCGCGAAGGATCGCAATCGCAGGCACGATCGTGACGAATATGCCGGCAAAGAGCTTAGCTACCTCGATGATGGGGCCCCAGGTAAAACCGTTCCCAGTCCGCGCGCTGGACGGCGTGAAGCGCCATGAGGCGTAGGCAACGGCGAGAAGCGCGGCGTCGCGCGCAAGGCCGAGCGTCGGGACCGGGATGCCGAGGATCGTCACCGTGGCGCCGCGCTCGAACGCTCCGCTCGCAAGGACCGCGGCGATGATGGCGAGCAGCAACAGTATGTTGATCTTGCCGTCGATCGCGATTGCGCTATCCGGCGTCGGATCCTTCTCGGGCGGTTGCGCGCGCTCCTTTCGGTAGAGGTAGGTGTCGAGCGCGAAGAACAGGGCGAGCAGGATTGCTGCGGTCACCGCGAGCGGCGCCGCCATATGCGTCATCGTCCAGAAGAAGCCGACGCCCTGCAGAAATCCCAGGAACAGCGGCGGATCGCCGAGCGGGGTCAGGGAGCCGCCGACATTGGCGACCAGGAAGATGAAGAAGACGATGATGTGGACGTTGTAGTGCCGATCGTCGTTGGCGCGGATCACCGGGCGGATCAGCAGCATTGCCGCGCCCGTCGTTCCGGTGAAGCTGGCAAGGCCAGTGCCGATAGCGAGCAGGCTGGTGTTCATGGCCGGCGATCCGTGAAGATTTCCGCGCACATGGACGCCGCCGGCGACGGTGAACAACGCGAACAATAGGACGAGAAACGGCACGTACTCGACCAGCGCCGTGTGCAACACGGCCTCGGCCGCGATTCCGAAGCCCTCGGTCGAGGCGAACGGAATAGTAAAGGCCAGCGCCCAGGCGGCCGCGATCTTCCCCTGATGGTGGTGCCATATGTTCGGTGCCGCGAGCGGCAGGATGGCGATCGAGAGCAGCAGGCCCACGAACGGCGCGACCCAGATCAAGCCAAGATGCCGGGCGTCGAAGTGGGCCTCTGCTGCCAGCGCATCGGAACCAATGCCCAGAACCATCAGAACGGAGACGGTCGAGGCGCGAAAGAGGATGTTGTTCATGTGGCGGATCGACTCGGTGGAGCTACTTGACCAGGATCTGGTGCGCGTAGCGGTCGCCGTCGCTGACGGTGAGCTGCTGGAAGCCGAGAAGCTTCAGAAGGTCGAGGAAGGTGAATATCTCCTCGACCTTGAACGTGGTGAAGAGCGGCGTCTCGCGCGAGACGTGGGTCAGCAGCGCCAGGAACCCGCGCATGCGATAGAGCGTGTCGGCGTAGCCGGACGTCATGCTGACGATGATCAGCTTCTCGGCGTCGTCGCCCTTGGCGAAGATCGCGAAGGTGGGCGGGTAGTAACGGCCGAGTTGGGCCAGGCTCATCGCCTGGACGAACTGCAGGCGCTTCGAGCGGTCGGCGTCGATCATGGTGCGGGCGCGCGAGACGTACTCTTCCCGGCTCTGCGGATCCGGGTAGTAGTAGCCGGCGTGGTTGCCTTCCTGCGCCGCGGCGGGGCCCGCGAGCGCGGCGACGATGCCGAAGACGGCCAACCACACCTTCATGTCTCGATCCCCCTCGGATGAGGCGCCTTGCATCGGCGCCGTGTTATGC
>CAZZLX010000551.1:0-3131 GCA_964655235.1 uncultured Rhizobium sp. | reverse complement strand
AGAGCGCGGTCACCGGCGTCGGTGCACCCTCGTAGACGTCCGGCGTCCACATATGGAAGGGAACGGCCGAGACCTTGAAGACGAGGCCGGCGGCGAGGAAGACGATACCAAAGACGAGGCCGATCGAGGCCGCGCCCTCGTTGTCGGTGATCGACTGGGCGATCGCCTCGAAGCCGGTGGCGCCGGTCGAGCCGTAGATCAGGGAGCAGCCGTAGAGCAGCATGCCCGAGGAAAGGGCACCCAGGACGAAGTACTTGAGGCCGGCCTCGGTCGAGCGGATCTGGTCGCGCTGGAAGGCGGCGACGACGTAGAGCGCCAGCGACTGCAGCTCGAGCCCGAGATAGAGCGTGATCAGGTCGTTGGCCGAGACCATGACCAGCATGCCCAAGGTCGCCAGCACGATCAGCACCGGATACTCGAAGCGCCCCATGTCCTCCCTCTCGATGTAGTCGAGAGCGAGGACGATCGAGACAGCCGACCCGAGCAGCACCAGAACCTTGACGAAGACCGCGAAGGCGTCGGTCACGAACTGACCGCCGAAGGCGACCATGCGGCCGGAGCTGCCGTTCATGACCAGGAAGGCGGCGACCAGCAGGACCAGTACCGAGAGCCAGGAGAGGCTGCGCGTGCCGCGGTCGCCGCGGAACACGCCGATCATCAGCAACGCCATGCCGGCTACCGCCAGCCAGATCTCCGGCAGCGCCGGCATCAGCGGGATCGAGGTCATGGGCATGGTCCTAGCGCCGGGCGTCCGCGACCGTCGACGGGCGCGGGACCTGGGCGGTCTCGTACTTGGTGACGAGGTTGACGATGGAGACGTGCATCGGGCGGGTGAAGGAAACGGGGTAGACGCCCATCCAGATGGTCAGCACCACCAGCGGCGCGAAGATCGCGACCTCGCGCCAGGAGAGATCGAGGATTGACTTGAGATCCTCCTTCTCGAGCTTGCCGAAGATCACGCGCCGGTAGAGGTAGAGCATGTAGGCGGCGCCCAGGACGACGCCCGACGTGGCAAGCGTCGCCACCAGCGTCGAGGACTGGAAGGCCCCGGTCAGCACCAGGAACTCGCCGACGAAGCCCGAGGTGCCCGGCAGGCCCACCGAGGCCATGGTGAAGACCATGAAGGTGAAGGCATAGGCCGGCATCCGCTCGACCAGGCCGCCGTAGCGGGCGATCTCGCGGGAGTGCATGCGGTCGTAGACGACGCCGACGCAGAGGAACAGCGCGGCCGAGACGACACCGTGGCTCAGCATCTGGTAGACGGCACCGGTCACCGCCTGGGTGTTCAGCGCGAAGATGCCGATCGTCACGTAGCCCATGTGGGCGACCGACGAGTAGGCGATCAGCTTCTTCATGTCCTCCTGGGCCAGCGCCACCAGCGAGGTGTAGATCACCGCCACCACCGAGAGGCCGTAGACCAGCGGCGTGAAGTAGTGGGTCGCTTCCGGCAGCATCGGCACCGAGAAGCGGAGGAAGCCGTAGGCGCCCATCTTCAGCAGCACGCCGGCGAGGATCACCGAGCCCGCGGTCGGCGCTTCCACGTGCGCGTCCGGCAGCCAGGTGTGGACCGGCCACATCGGCACCTTGACCGCGAACGACGCGAAGAACGCGAGCCACAGCCACTTCTGCATGGTCAGCGGCAGATGCGCCTGCATCAGCGTCGGGATGTCGGTGGTGCCGGTCTCGAAGAAGATGGCGAGGATCGCCAGCAGCATCAGGACCGAGCCGGTGAGCGTGTAGAGGAAGAACTTGAAGGCCGAGTAGACCCGGCGCGCGCCGCCCCACACGCCGATGATGAGGAACATCGGGATAAGGACGGCTTCGAAGAAGATGTAGAAGACGACGAAATCGAGCGCGGCGAAGGTGCCGACCATGAAGGTCTCGAGCACCAGGAACGCGATCATGTACTCCTTGACCCGGTGCTCGACCGCTTCCCAGCTGGCCAGCACGCAGATCGGCGTCAGCAGGGTCGACAGCAGGATGAAGAACATCGAGATGCCGTCGACGCCCATGTGGTAGTTGATCCCGAAGGCCGGGATCCACGCCGCCTTCTCGACGAACTGGAAGTCCGAGACGTCCGGATCGAAGTTGAGCCAGAGCGGCAGCGACACGAAGAAGACGATCACCGAGGTCCAGAGCGCGATCCAGCGCGCGTTGCGCGCCACGACCTCGGGCGACCCGCGGGTCAGCAGGATGATCGCCGCGCCGACGAGCGGCAGGAATGTCGTCAGCGTGAGGATGGGCCAACCGCTCATGGTCTAGCGCCCCATCCGGTAGAGGTAGAAGCTCGCCAGGATCACGACGCCGATCAGCATGGCGAAGGCGTAGTGGTAGACGTAGCCGGTCTGCATCCGCCCTGCCCGCCTGGCCGCGGCGACCGTGGTCGCGGCGATGCCGTCGGGGCCGAGCCCGTCGATGACCGCGCCGTCGCCACCCTTCCACAGGCTGCGCCCGATCCAGAAGGCGGGCTTCACGAACAGCCAGTCATAGAGCTCGTCGAAGTACCACTTGTTGTAGAGGAACAGCCAGATGCCGCGGAACGCCTCGATCATGCGCGCCGGCATCTCCGGGCTCACGATATACGCCATGTAGGCGCCGGCGATGCCGAGCGCAGCCGCGATGGTCGGCATCAGCTTGACCCAGAGCGGCACGTGGTGCGCGTGCTCGACCGTGTCGTGGTCGGGCAGCACGAAAATCGCGTTGCCCCAGAAATGCTCGCGACCGTCGCCGACGAAGAGGCCGTTGAGCGCGAAGCCGGCGATGACGGCACCGATCGCCAGCACGTAGAGCGGCGCCAGCATGATCTGCGGCGACTCGTGCACGTGCTCCATCGTGTGATGGTCGGCCCTGGGCGCCCCGTGGAAGGTCAGGAACAGCAGGCGCCAGGAGTAGAAGGCGGTCAGGAGCGCCGCGAAGGTGCCCATGACGAAGGCGTACATGCCGACACCCGAATGCGCGGCATAGGCGGCCTCGAGCATGATGTCCTTGGAGAAGAACCCGGCGAAGGGCGGGACGCCCGCGAGCGCCAGGTTGCCGATCCACATCAGCGCGTAGGTGACCGGGATCAGCTTCCAGATACCGCCCATCTTCCGCATGTCCTGCTCGTCCGACATGGCGTGGATGACCGAGCC
>CAZZLX010000550.1:0-3133 GCA_964655235.1 uncultured Rhizobium sp. | reverse complement strand
GCGGCCCCTCGCTCGCCGACAACAACATGGAGACGGGTCTCGTCTCCTCCATCGACGCGGCACTGGTGGGCATGTCGGCCTCGCTCGCCGCCGAGTCGCTGGGCCTTCAGGGCGTGATGATCGGTGCGGTCCGCAACGACGCGTCGGCAAGCGCGAAGATCTTGGGGCTGCCGGACCGCGTCTACTGCGTCTTCGGCATGTGCTTGGGATTTCCCGAGGAGGCGCCGGAGCAGAAGCCGCGCATGGACTACGCCGGCATGGTCCACTACGACCAGTACGGCAGGCAGCGCGGCGCCGGCGACCTCGCGGCGTATCTCGCCGCGTATGACGCGGCGCTCGCCAAGCATTATCGCGCGACCGGGCGGTCAACCACCGACGATTCCTGGACCCACGACATGGACAAGAAGTTCCACCCGTGGCTCCGCGACAAGCTGCGCCAGCAGCTCAAGGAGCGCGGGTTCGATTTCCGCTGACGAGGGGCGAGGCCATGTCGAAGCTCGTCTTCGGAATGAACCTGTCGCTCGACGGGTATGTCGACCACGAGAAGTTTGCGCCCGGTCCCACGCTCTTCCGTCACTGGATCGAGCATGTCGGTGAGCTGGCGGGCAGCATCTATGGCCGGCGCATGTACGAGATCATGCAGTACTGGGACGAGGACCGTCCGGAGTGGACGCCGGAGCACCGCGAGTTTGCGGCCGCGTGGCGAAGGCTGCGGAAGTGGGTCGTGTCGCGCACGCTGAAGTCGGTCGGCCCCAACGCCGTGCTGGTTTCAGGCGACGTCGAGGCCGCGATACGTGGCCTGAAGGCGCAGCTCGAGGGCGAGATCTCAATTTCCGGTCCGAACCTGGCGGGAAGCCTGACCGGTCTCATCGACGAGTATCGGCTCTACTACCATCCGGTCGTGCTGGGTCGTGGTGCGCCTTTCTTTACCGGACCTCGGCCACGGCTTCGCCTCGTCGCGCACCATCGGATCGAGGACGTGATCAGGCTGACTTACGTTCCGGCCTAGTCGAGCGGCAGGTTCAAGGTCACGCGAAAGCCGCCCTCGGTCCGGTTCTCGGCGACGGCCGAGCCGTTGAGAGCGGTCAGGTTGCGACGGACGACCCAAAGGCCGAGGCCGAACCCGGCGCCGACTTCGGGCGGGCGGAACGAGGATCCGCGCTCGAAGAGGTGCGGCAGCCGGTCGGGCGAAACGCCGGGACCGTCATCCTCGACCACCAGGTTGGCGAGATTGCCGTCGACGGTCAGCGCGACGCGGATCGTGCCGCCTTTCGGCGAGAAGGTCAGCGCGTTGTCGAGCACCTGGTCGAGTGCCGCGGCGAGCAGGTTGCCGCCGCGCGACAGCACCACGCCGGGGTCGGCGACGACGCCGATCGCGATGTTGCGGGCGGCGGCGTCGGGCGTGATGCGTTCGGCCGCCGCCTCCATGATCGTCGCGATGTCGGTCGGCTCCTCGGATGGATCGAGGAGTGCCGCGGCGCTGCCGTCGAGGCGGCGCGCCTGCTCGACCATGCCGTCGAGCCGGTCGAGGGCCTCCTCGACCGCGGCGAGCGCGATCACGCCGCGGGCATCGTTCGGGTCGACGCGGCGGCGCAACGGCTCGACCGCCTGGCGGATCGTGCCGAGCGGCGTCTTGAACGCGTGCGCGGTCTCTTCCGCGGCGTCGCGAAGATGGGTCGCGGCGGCGCGAAGGCGCTCGACCATGCGGTCGAAGGCAGTCGCGACCGGATCGAGCTCGGGCAGTGGATTGGCATCGGCGAAGCGCGCGCGGGCGCGGCCCGAGGCGATCGTGCGCGCGGTCTGGGCGAACTGCCGGATCGCGCCACGCAGGTCGAAGACGATCAAGGCCACGACGATGGCGAAGGCGAGATAGAGCGCGGCGGCGATCTGCACCTCGCGCGACTGCCAGTAGGGCCGGCCGAGGCCGTTGCCGATTTCGGCCGCGACCACCAGCGCCCAGCAGCCGCGCGGCGACTTGACCGGCACGATCGCGGTCGCGATCTCGGCTTGGCCATCGCCGCGGTCGCGGCGAACGGCCAGCGGGAAATCCCCGGCGCAGCTCTCGCCGAGACGATCGAGCACGCCCGATTCCGAAAGGCGCGCGCGCACCAGCTCGGCTTCGCCGGGGGCGACGGCGGGGGCGGCGGCGACGAGAAGGAACCCTGCTTCCGCGGGCTACGCCGGCTTGAACAGGAGCCGGATCAGCAGACCTTCCTGCTGGAACGGCGTCAGCTCCTCGCTCAGCCGGAAGTTCGGCGCGGTCTCGGCGCGCGCCAGCCTCGGCGCGATCGCCCGGCCGACGGTGAGGCCGGTGGTCTGGATCGAGGTCAGCATCAATTGCTGGCGCTGATCGTCGGCGACCCGGAACACCTCGTAGAGGAGGACCGGAAGAGCGACGAAGAGGATGCCGAGCAGGATGCCGCGGGCGGCGAAGGAATGAATCCAGCGCGCCATCTCAGCTCCGCCAGCGATAGCCGTAGCCGGGATAGGCTTCGATCGCGTCGAAGTTCTCGTCGATGTCGCGGAACTTCTGCCGGATGCGCCGGATCGCGGCGCGGACGTTGGTGCGATAGCCGTCGGCACCCGACCCCGCGACGAAGCCCTGGCCGCGCGCGGCGTCGTAGATCTCGCGGTAGCCGACGTCGCGGCCTGCGCGCTCGGCGAGCAGCCGCACCATCCTGACTTCGGTCGGCGTCAGGGAGACGGTCTTTCCGTGCCAGACGACGCGGGCGCCATCGAAGGCGAGCGCGGTCGTCGCCTCGGGCGTCGGCGCCGCCTTGGCACCGGCGAGCGCGATCTTGAGGCGCTGGACGACGATCGCGGCACTCTTGGCCTTGTCGACGAAGTCGACCGCGCCGAGCGTCAGGCCGTGCTCCTCGAACACCGGCTCGGCATGGCCGGTGAGGAACACGACGGGCGCATCGACGCCCGCCTCCCGCAGTGCGCGCAGGAGCGCCGGGCCGTCGGTCTCAGGCATGCGCCAGTCGAGCACCCATGCATCCGCGCGATGACCTTCGGCCACCCAGGCAAGCGCCGGCGCGGCCCCGGGAAAGTCCCGAACCCGAAATCCGGCATCTTCCAGGTTCGCTGCGAGCAGACCTCGAAAGGTGGCATCGTCGTCGACCAGCACGAT